>JAUNTV010000210.1 GCA_030538515.1 Paracoccus sp. (in: a-proteobacteria) | reverse complement strand
GAATGCGCGGCCCAGGTATTGACGATCCGGTCCGGCCCGACCGTGGCGCCGCCATCCACGCGCGGCTCGGCCGGCAGCAGGCAATCGGGCTTGCCCACGACAAGCGGCCGGGTGTTGAAATAGCGGTTGCACAGCACACGCAGGTTGAACACCACGCGCGGCACCGTCGACGAGATGATGCAGCGGTCGATATCCAGTTCGAAATGCGTCAGCGAGATCAGCGTCTGCAACCAGACGTAATATTCATCCGCCGTGCGCCGGTGATCGGTGGCGATGCGCCAATGCGACAGGAACTTCTGCCCGTCCCAGATGGAAAAGACCGTATTGGTATTGCCGGTGTCGATACAAAGCAGCATCAGAAGAACACATCCGCGGCGGGAATGACCTGACGCCCGGCAGCGGTGGACAGGATCAGCGCGCCCTGTTCGTCGATCCCGTCGAAGCGGCCCGTCCATTCATGGATGCCCGTGCGGGCGGTGATGACCTCGCCCAGGCGGGCGGCGCGGGCAAGATAGGCTTCACGCAGGGGCGCGAAGCCCTCGGCCAGAAGGCGGGCCTGCCAATGGGCGAAGGCGGGGGCGAGGATGTCCAGGAACCCCTCGGGCGGGATGGTGATCGCGGTCTCGGCCCGAAGGCTGACCGGGGCGAAGGCGGCACCCGGATCGGCGGGCGGGGCCTCGGCCAGATTGACGCCGATGCCCACCGCAAGGGCCGAGACCTGCCCGCCCTGCCCCGTGCTTTCCAGCAATATCCCCGCCAGCTTGCCACCGTTCAGCAGCACGTCATTGGGCCATTTCAGCGCCAGCCGGGCAGACGGGCCCGCGACCTGCGCAAGCGCATCGTAAAGCGCCAGACAGGCCACGAAGGAGTAAAGCGCCACATCCCCCGGCGAACCGGCAGGGCGCAGCGCAAGGGATGCGGCGAAATTGCCCCTGGGCATGACCCATGCCCGGCCCCGCCTGCCGCGCCCCTCATACTGGTCATGCGTCATGATCCAGGCCGGGCCATTCAGTTGCGGGGCCAGCCGCAGCGCCTCGGCATTGGTCGAGGGGCAGCGCGGCAGGACATGCCGGGCGGTGTCCTGGGGCCAGATCGCGTGTTCAGCCACCTTGTTCAGTCGCGTTTGCGGCAACCTGCGCGGGCGCGGCGGGCACACCCGAAAGCAGATCATCCGCCGCGCGGCCAGCCGCCCGGTCGATGCCGAAGGTGGTGATCGCGCCCAGAAGCACGATGCCCGCCGAAGCCGCCAGCATCACGCCCGAGGCGGCGCTCATCCGGCTGGTCAGGGGTTCGGACTCGGTGCCGAAATACATGTAATAAACGATGCGCAGGTAATAGAAGGCCCCGATGACCGAGGCGACCACCCCCGCAATCGCCAGCCATGCCATGCCCGCGTCAACCGCCGCCATCAACACCCCCAGCTTGGCGAAGAAGCCAAGCATGGGCGGCACGCCGGCAAGGCTGAACATCAGGATCAGCACGGCGAAAGCCTTCAGCGGCTCGGCCTTGGCGAACTGGTTCAGCGCGGCCAGATCGGTGACGGGCTGGCCGTCGCGTTCCAGCGACAGAATCCACGCGAAAACGCCCACGTTCATCACCGCATAGATGGTCATGTAAAGCAGCATGTTCTGCACGCCAAGCGCGGTGCCCGCCGCCAGGCCCATCAGCGCGAACCCCATATGCGAGATCGAGCTATAGGCCATCAGCCGCTTGATATTGGTCTGGCGCACACCCGCGATGGCGCCAAGGAACATCGACAGCACCGCCAGCAGCGCAAGGATCTGGCGCCCGGCACCTGCCCGAAGGCGTCGATCAGCACCCGCGCCAGCAGCACCATCGCCGCCACCTTCGGGGCCGAGGCGAAGAAGGCCGTGACCGGCGTGGGCGAGCCTTCATAGACATCGGGCGTCCACATATGGAAGGGCACGGCGCTGATCTTGAAGGCAAGCCCCACGATCACGAAGACCATGCCGAACAGAAGCCCCACCGGCAGCGTGCCGCCCTGCACCACATCGATAATGCCGGCGAAACTGGTGGTGCCCGCAAAGCCGTAAACCAGCGAGGCCCCGTAAAGCAGCAGCCCCGAGGAAAGCGAGCCGAGGACGAAATATTTCAGCCCCGCCTCGGATGAGCGCGCGGATTCGCGCCGCATCGCGGCCACGACGTAAAGCGACAGGGATTGCAGCTCCAGCCCCATGTAAAGCGACAGCAGATCCCCCGCCGAGACCATGACCATCATCCCCACCACGGCAAGCGCGACCAGGATCGGATATTCGAAACGCAGCATCCCGCGCCGGTCCATGTAATCCGCGCTTATCGCCAACACGGCGGCGGCGGACAGCAGGATCACGATCTTGGCGAAACGCGAGAACGGGTCCGAGACGATCATCCCGAAAAACGCCCGCCCCTCGGGCAGAGAGCCGGACTGGATGATGAAGGCCAGGATGACAAGCACCCCCACCGTCGCCCACAGGATCGTGCGCGCCAGTGCATCCTTGCCGAAATAGGCACCGGCCAGAAGCGCCAGCATGGCATAGCCCGCCAGCAGGATCTCCGGCATGATGATCGTGAAATCAAGCGAAGTCATGACGGTCCTTTCAGTGCTCTGCCGGGGCGGCGGGTTCGGCCAGACGGTAAGCCGCGGGGCTGGCCGGCCGGGTTTCGGTGGCGGCGGTATGATGCGTCACCAGCGCCTCGACACTGGGGCCGGTGATATCGGTCACGACGCGCGGATAGACCCCAAGCCACAGCGTCATCACGATCAGCGGCACGAAGATCCAGCGCTCGCGCGGGCTCATGTCCCTGATGGTCTTGAGGCTTTCCTTGATCAGCGCGCCCATGGTCACGCGCCGGTAAAGCCACAGCGCGTAAGCCGCCGAAAGGATCACCCCCGTCGCCGCGACCAGGGCGACCCAGGTATTGGCCCGGAACGCGCCCAGAAGGGTCAGGAACTCACCCACGAAGCCCGATGTGCCGGGAAGGCCGACATTGGCCATGGTGAAGAACATGAAGACAAGCGCGTATTTCGGCATGCGGTTCACAAGGCCACCATAGGCGTCGATCTCGCGCGTGTGCATGCGGTCGTAGATCACGCCCACGCAAAGAAACAGCGCGCCCGAGATGAAGCCGTGGCTCAGCATCTGGAAGATCGCGCCATTCACGCCCGCCTGATTGGCCGCGAAGATGCCCATGGTGACATAGCCCATATGCGCGACCGAGCTATAGGCGATCAGCTTCTTCATATCCGACTGCGCCAGCGCCACCAGTGAGGTATAGACGATGGCAATCGCCGACAGCCACAGCACCAAAGGTTGCAGGATATCGGAGGCAACCGGGAACATCGGCAGCGAAAAGCGCAGGAACCCATAGCCGCCCATTTTCAGCAGCACCGCCGCCAGCACGACCGAACCCGCCGTGGGCGCCTGAACATGCGCATCGGGCAGCCATGTGTGAACCGGCCACATCGGCATCTTCACCGCGAAACTGGCGAAGAAGGCCAGGAAAAGCAGGGTCTGCGTGCCGCCGATGATGGTCCAGCCAAGCAGCTGCATCGGCTCGGACGAGAAGGGGAAGGACAGCAAAGCCTCGATATCGGTGGTGCCGGCGGCGCGATACATCACCACCATGGCAACCAGCATCAGCACCGAGCCAAGGAAGGTATAAAGGAAGAACTTGAAGGCCGCATAGATCCGGTCCTTGCCACCCCATATCCCGATGATCAGGAACATCGGGATCAGCCCCGCCTCGAAGAACAGGTAGAAAAGCACCAGATCAAGCGCCACGAAAACGCCGATCATCAGCCCTTCCAGCACCAGAAAGGCGATCATGTATTCCTTGACGCGGGCCTTGACCTCCCATGTCGACAGAATGGTGATCGGCATCAGGAAGGTGGTCAGCAGCACGAACAGCACCGAAATCCCGTCGACGCCAAGCTTGTAGCGCAGCCCGAAGATCCATTCGCGGTTCTCGACGAACTGAAAGCCGGTGTTGGCCGGATCGAAGCCGAACAGCACGTAAAGCGAGATCACGAAGGTCGCGCTTGTGGCGATCAGCGCCAGCCATTTCGCATTGCGCTGCGCCGCCTCGTCATCGCCGCGCAGGAACACCGCAAGGATAAGCGCCGCGACGATCGGCAGAAAGGTGATGATCGAGAGGATATTGGTCATCTTACATGCTCCCGCGCATCATCACCCAGATCAGCAGGCCGAGAATCCCGACCACCATGGCAAGCGCATAGTGGAAGATATAGCCCGATTGCAACCGACCCGCGAAACGCGCCAGCCGTGGGATCAGCCCCATCGCCACGCCGTTGATGGTGCCGTCGATGATCCGCCCGTCGCCCTGGCGCCAGAGGACACGACCCAGCCAGAGCGCGGGGCGCACGAAGACCCGGTCGTAGATCTCGTCGAAATACCACTTGTTCAGCAGGAAGTTGTAAAGCGGGCGCTGCGTCTCGGCCAGCTTCGCGGGGGCCTCCGGGTGGCGGATATACATCATGAAGGCCATGAAAAGCCCCAGCAGCATCGCGATGAAGGGCGAAACCTTCACCCAGGCGGGAACGTAATGCGCATCATGCATGACATGGTTGTCGGGGTGCATGTAGATCGCGCCGCCAACGGGCGCGGGCACATCGGTGCGCAATTCGCCCGGCGTTGCGTGGGCGGTCTCGGCCCCGGTCGCGGCTTCGGCTTCGGCCCCGGCTTCGGGCGCGTCATGGCTTGCGGCCTCGGCCACGGGGGTGTGGAAGAACTGGTTCACCCGGTCGCCGAAGAAATCCTGATACCACAGCATCCCCGAGAATATCGCCCCGATGGCCAGCACGCCAAGCGGCACGGTCATGACGGGCGGCGATTCATGGGCGTGATCATGCGCATGATGGTCCCCCCTCGGCTGGCCCCAGAAGGTCATGAACATCAGCCGCCAGCTGTAGAAGCTGGTCATGCCCGCCGCGATCACCAGCATCCAGAAGGCGAAGCTGTTGCCGACAAAGGCGCTTTCGATCACCGCATCTTTCGACAGGAAGCCGGCAAAGCCGATATGGGTCAGCGGAATGCCGACGCCGGTGATCGCCAGCGTGCCGATCAGCATGGCCCAGAAGGTCAGCGGGATCTTCCTGCGAAGCCCGCCATAGTTGCGCATGTCCTGTTCGTGATGCATGGCATGGATGACGGAACCCGCGCCAAGAAACAGCATCGCCTTGAAGAAGGCATGCGTCAGCAGGTGGAACATGGCCACCGAATAGACGCCCACGCCGGCGGCCACGAACATATAGCCAAGCTGCGAACAGGTCGAATAGGCGATCACGCGCTTG
>JAUNTV010000209.1:2693-5319 GCA_030538515.1 Paracoccus sp. (in: a-proteobacteria) | reverse complement strand
CCCCTTCGGCCATCGCCACCACCTTTGACGGCTATCCCATGGCCAGGCGCGGCGATGGCGATCTGGCGGTGACGCTGGCGACGATTGCCAGCGTCACCGGGGGGCTGGTTGGCGCGATATTGCTGATCACGCTTTCGCCGCGGCTGGCCAATCTGGCCCTTGCCTTTCAGTCGACCGAATATTTCTGGCTGGCGATGCTGGGGCTGACGCTGATTGCCACATTGTCACAGGGCAATGTGATCAAGGGCATGATCGGCGGCCTGTTCGGGCTGTTTCTGTCGATGATCGGCGTTGCGGTCATCGGCGGCGATGTGCGGTTCACGGGCGGTTTTCCGGCAATGCAGGGCGGGATCGATATCGTTGCCGCGCTGATCGGTCTTTACTGCATCCCGGTGCTGATCGGTATGGTCGCCAATGCGGGCCAGCATCTGGACCCCGCCCCGTCGCGCGGCTTTCGCTTTTTCGAGGCCATGGGCATCGCCCTGCGCGACTGGATCAACCTGCTGCGTTCGTCGCTGATAGGAACGCTGGTCGGCATTCTGCCCGGCGCCGGCGGCTCTATCGCCTCGCTGATCGCCTATGCCGAGGCCCGCCGCGCCTCGCCCCGGGCCGAGAATTACGGCAAGGGGGAACCGGGCGGCATCCTTTCCACCGAAAGCGCGAACAACGCCACCGTCGGCGGCGGCTTCATTCCGACGCTGGTGCTGGGCATTCCGGGCACACCGCCCGATGCGGTCATCATGGGCGCGCTGATGGTGCAGGGGATCAGGACCGGACCGGCGCTGTTCCAGTCGAGTGACGGCATGGTCTATGTCTTCATGCTGGGCTTGCTGGTTGCGACAGTCCTGATGCTGCCGGTCGGGCTGATCGTGGGGCGCTATGCGTTCCGCTTCATCGCCAACGTCCCCAAGGCGATGCTGGTGCCGCTGATCGCCTATATGACCATCGTAGGCAGCTATGCCATCCATGCCAATCCTCATGACGTTCTGGTCATGGTGGTGATGGGGCTTATCGGCTGGCTTGCCGCGCGCGGTGGTTATGGTGCATCGCCCATCGTGCTGGGGCTGGTGCTTGGCCCGATTGCCGAACAAGGGTTCATGCGGGCCTGGATGATCGGCGGGGCGCGGGGCGACATGATGGGCCAGTTGCTGCTGAACCGCCCGATCAGCTGGGGCATCGTTGCGCTGATCGCGCTGACGCTATGCTTGCCGCTAGTGCGGGCACGGCGCAAGGCTGCGGTGGCCGTGGCGGTCGTGGTGGCCCCGACTGCGCCGCGCAGGCCCGATTTGCCGGGCCTGACCGGTGCCGCCCTGTTCTTCGCCCTGGGTCTGGCCATCGTCTTTCAGTCACGCCAACTGAGCGCGCTTGCCTCGGCCTTTCCGCTGGCGGTGGGTTTTGGCATGATCGCCCTGTCGGCGCTGCAAATGCTGCGCTCACTGCGCGGTGGCGGGGGTGTCATTGGGCCAGAGGGCACCTCGGACGAGGGCACTGCACGCGGGCTTGTGCTGGCGCTGACATTGCTGGTCTGGGCTCTTCTCTTTCCGTATTTTGGAATGCTGAGCACATCGCTGATCGCCAGCCTGATCCTGATGCTGACTGGCCAGTTCGGGTCGCTGTCAAAGCAGCGCCTGCTGATCTATCTGGCTGCCATCGTGATCATGGTCGGCGCCTTCTATCTGCTGATGACTCGGGTGCTGAATGTGCCCATGCCCCTGGGCCTTCTGCCCTGAGCCTGTGCAACATCTTGCGAAAGAAACACCATGCCACGTCTGGTCATCACCGAATTCATGGATGAAAGCGCGGTTTCGCGGCTTGCTGCGAAAGTGCCGACACTCTACCAACCCGACCTGGTTGATCGGCGCGATGATCTTATCGGGCTGCTGCGGGATGCCGAGGTGCTGGTCGTACGCAACCGCACCCGCGTTGATACCGCGCTTCTTGAAGCCGCGCCGGGATTGCGCGTCGTCGGTCGGCTGGGTGTAGGACTGGACAACATCGATCTGGCGACCTGCAAGGCGCGCGGGATCGAGGTCTGGCCCGCGACCGGTGCCAATGATCTGGCCGTGGCCGAATATGTGATAGCGACAGCGATGATACTGTTGCGGGGCGCGTTTCAAGCTTCGGGGTGTGTTCTCGCCGGTGACTGGCCCCGGCAAAACCTGATCGGGCGCGAACTGTCGGGCCGGACGATGGGGCTTCTGGGCTTCGGTGCCATCGCCCGGCAAGTGGCACGGCGCGCCGGGGCTTTGGGGATGCGCGTCATCGCGCATGATCCGCATCTGGACGCAGGCGATCCGGTCTGGGGCGATGTCCGGCCCGTCGGGCTGAATAGGCTTCTGGAATGTGCAGAGGTGCTAAGCCTGCATGTGCCGCTTACCCCGCAGACGCAGCATGTGATTGATGCCGCCGCATTGAGCCATATGCAGCCTGGCGCCGTGCTGATCAATGCAGCAAGGGGCGGCGTCGTGGATGAGGCCGCTTTGGCCCGTGCCCTGCGTGATGGGGCGCTGGCAGGGGCGGCGCTGGATGTGTTCGAGGTTGAACCGCTGCCCGCGGATCTCGGCGCCCGGTTTGCGGGGCTGCCCAATATCATCCTGACACCCCATATCGCGGGCGTGACCAGGGA
>JAUNTV010000209.1:0-2683 GCA_030538515.1 Paracoccus sp. (in: a-proteobacteria) | reverse complement strand
GATTGCCGACAGGATTCTGGCTTATCTTGATGGAAAGGTCTGACCCGTGCCAATGCTGCCCTTGCCAGAGGCCCATCAGCTCGTCATCGAAACACTGATACGCTGCCGCACCTCCCGGCCAAATGCCGAAGCAGTTGCCCGCGCCCTGACAGCCGCGGAACAGGGCGGGCAGGCTGGCCACGGAATGCGGCGCCTTCCGTCCTATGCCGCACAGGCGCTGAGCGGCAAGGTCGACGGCCGGGCCACCCCCGCCAGCAGGCCGGGTCGCCCCGGCGTGCTGACGATTGATGCCTGCAACGGCTTTGCCTATCCGGCGCTTGATCTGGCGGTGGACTGGCTGGCGGTTGCGGCACCCAGGCAGGGTATCGCGGCGGCGGGCATCACCCGGTCGCATCACTGCGGGGTCGCCGGTATCACGGTCGAGCGGCTGGCGAATGCCGGGCTTGTCGCCATGATGTTTGCCAATACACCGGCGGCGGTGGCACCTTGGGGTGGCCGCAAACCGATGTTCGGCACCAACCCCATCGCCTTTGCAGCGCCGCGCCTGAAGGGGCAGGCCCCCATCGTGATTGATGTGTCTCTGTCAAAGGTCGCGCGCGGCAAGATCATGGCCGCAGGCCAGCGCGGCGAACCCATCCCTATGGGTTGGGCGCTGGATCAGGACGGCCAGCCGACAACCGATCCTCAGGCTGCGCTGAGCGGCTCCATGGTGCCGCTAGGCGATGCCAAGGGCACCGCACTTGCGCTGATGGTCGAACTTCTTGCAGCCGGCCTTGTCGGTGCCCATTTCGGGCATGAAGCATCATCATTCCTCAGCGCCGACGGGCCGCCACCGGGTGTCGGTCAGATGATCCTCGCCATTGATGCCGCCGCGTTTTCGCCCCCTGATCTGAACCATATCGGCGATCTGGTCGCAGCACTGGACCAGGGCCGCAGCCATGACGACCGGCTGGGGGCGGGGGGCGCATCAAGCGGTCTGCACCGGATCGAGGATATGGCCGCGGCAATCGAGGCCGAGCCGGGCGCACGACTTCCTGGCACGCGCCGCTTGGCATTGCGCGAGAAGGCAGCGCAGCACGGAATCGCTATCGACGGTGATCTTCTGGCCAATATCCGGGCGGTCGGCCGAATGGCTGAAAGCTAGGCGAAGATGACCCACGAACCGCAAGCCAACGTGATGCGCAATCTCCTCACGCGGATCACCCTGCCTGGCCGGAGCACTGCCCGAAAGCTGTTTCCTGGCATTGCCGTCTCGGTGCTGGTTGCCATGACGGCGCAGTTCCTGTCCGAACATTACGGCGCGCCTGCCATGCTGATGGCGCTGCTTCTGGGCCTTGCGCTGAATTTTCTGGCCGAGAAAGGGACGCGGACCCTCTCGGGTGTCGAGTTCTCGGCCAAGACCGTTCTGCGGCTGGGCGTTGCGCTGCTGGGCGCTCGGATATCGACCCAGATGCTAAGCGATCTGGGCGGCGTAATGGTTGCGCTTGTGATCGCTGGAATTGCCGTCACCATTCTGTTTGCACTGGTTGCGGCGCATGCCTTCGGGCGCGGCTGGCGGCTGGCGCTTCTGACGGGTGGCTCTGTGGCGATCTGCGGCGCTTCGGCCGCCATGGCTATAGCAGCCGTGCTGCCCCGGACCGACAAATCCGAACGTAATCTGGCCTTTACCGTGCTGTCAGTGACAGTGCTGTCGACCATTGCGATGATCGCCTATCCGCTGCTGGCGGCCATGCTTGGCTTCTCGGCGCTGGAATCAGGCGTTTTTCTGGGCGGCACGATTCATGATGTCGCGCAGGTTGTCGGCGCGGGATTCTCGGTCAGCCCCGAGGTCGGAGAGACGGCAACGCTGGTCAAGCTGATCAGGGTGTCCATGCTCGCACCGGTGGTGCTGATCTTTTCATTGTCGATCCGAACCGCTGGTTTGGCTGAGCAGATCGAAGGTGGCAAGCGCCCACCCTTGCTTCCCGGCTTTGTGATTGGCTTTCTGGCCCTGGCGGCCATGAACTCGTTCGGGCTTGTCCCGGAAAGGCTCGCGCATCTTGCGGAAACGCTTAGCCGTTGGGCACTTCTGGTCGCAATCGCGGCTGTCGGAATCAAGACATCGCTGGTGCGGATGCTGGATGTGGGCGGCACGGCAATCGCGCTGATCGTCGTCGAGACAGTCGTTCTGGCCGCCTTCATCATGCTGGGCGTGCTTATGATTGGCTAGAGGCAGGCCTCACAACCAATAGATAACTGTCGCCGCCACGGCGCAGGCAGAGAGGGACAGGATTGGGCATCCTCGCCCTGCTCAAGCAGGAGGGCGCGCGATGAGCGAGGAGGCCCGCAGCGCAGCCCTGATCAGACTGGTCCAGCCGATCCGTGTCACCGTCACCCATCGCCAGCGCGGCACCAGCCATGGCTTTCTGATCACCCATAGCGACCGGATGGCGAGGTCTTCACAGGCAGCTTCATCGGCGGCATCTACAAAGGCGCGACCGGGATCATCACCAGCGAGTTGCTGATCGGCTAAGCATCCCGAACAGCCTCGCCCCGCCGCGCCCTTCTGCGCGGCGCAGGGTCGTAGCACCGGGAGCAATCCCGCGCCCGGACCCGGAGACGACCCGATGCCTGACCTGACCCCGATCCAACCCATGCCGACCAATCCGCCGGCGACCTCGGGAAAGCCGAGGCGCAGATGATG
>JAUNTV010000208.1 GCA_030538515.1 Paracoccus sp. (in: a-proteobacteria) | reverse complement strand
AACGCCTGGTTGGTGTGCGTCAAAGGTCGAAACGACCTGATGCACTGGTTTTCCGTCTGGCATCCGCCAGACTTCGTAGCATTGATTGCTATCACCCTTGTAGCCCTTATAGGCTTTCCCTGTCTTGTCGCGGATTTTGATAACATCCACCGGCTCGATAATCCGCACATGGCGAATACGATGATAAGGGCCGGGGCGTTCGCGAAAGGCTTGCAAGGCGGCCTGTAAATCTTTGCCACTTTTGTCCTTGATGGCGACAGTCAGCAACTTCACCAGATAAGGATCGCGGATTTTGTCGAGCATGGCCGGGGTCAGGCTGTCAAAAGGTTTGCGTGTGACCACCAGTGGCACACCTTTCGCGGTTTCGTCGGTCAATCCATAGGCAGTGTCATTGTGCAATTGCCCCGCTGTCGAATCCCGGCCCTGCTTCTTACCCTCGGGATCGATGCGCCCGTGATCGGCCCGGTGGCTGACAGTGGTTGCCTTTAGCTGCTGGTCAAGATCAGTGCGAAACCCCTCCCACGGCGCGGGGATCGAGCCTGCCAATTCTTCCAGTCCGTTTTCGACATTGGCTTTGGCTATTTCGGCAATGCGCTTGACCATGCCTTGATCGGTGGCACCAATAACGGCGGCGTCAATCATGTGGTGGCGGTGATCCTGACGGTTCTTGGCTTTTGATGTACCGCGATGGGTGTCGGGCAGCAGGCCATTCAGCCCCCAGTGACGGCGCAGCATTTCGGTCAGCTTTCCTGCTACAACCCAGATAGGACGACGTCCTGCGCTGAGCGCATCGGCATACAGGCTTTCCAGATATTCACGCGCCAGCCGCGACAGATATTGCGTGTCGATCAGCGCACGGGCCGAAAAGTCGCGCTCACCTTCGTATTTTTCCATCGCATCGGGCTGGAAGCGCCAGCGTTTCCCATCGGGAAGATTTTTCAGGTTGGCTTCTATTGCGGGCCATTTCGGGGTTCCGCCCCAGGCTTCCCATGGGGTTTTATTGCGCTTTTCCCTGTTGGCCGATTTCAGGCATATCGTGCGGTTGTTAAAGCTGTCATCCAAAGTGCGCGAATAGGGCAGGATGTGATCAATATCGCAACTGCCATCGAACAGCATGGCGGCAGAGATCGTTTCGCCAGTATAGGGGCAGCGGCGCTTTAAAACATCCGCCGAGGTTTCCTCCCAGACCCGCAAAATGGCGCGATTGCGACCATTGTCTTCGACCTTCAGTTCTTCGATCAGCTTCTGGCTGCGCAATTCCGCCGCCTTTTGGTTTCTCGTATTCGTTTGTGCCAGATCGCGCTTTTGCTCCTCGCTCATTTTCAGGTCGCGGGCGAGTTCCAGAACGATTTCATGCGGGCGACCGTGGATTTCGATCACTTTGTTCACAAGCCGCCGAATCTGTCCAAGACCGATATGCACGGTAGGGTTGGTAATCCGCCCGAACCGGGTCACATCGTCATTGGCTTTTTCACCCGTGCCGGGCAGAACATGGCGGTCGAGGATTTGGCCGTAATAGGGCAGACGATCCAGCACCTCCCCTGTCGCTAAATGCGAATGGTTCCAGCCGCAGAACTCCACCGCCTCATTATAGGTCGCGACCTCCTGATCCGCCGTGCCGCCGATCAGCGCGGCAAGAATGCGTTGGGTCGCGGTTTCGCCAAGGCGACCAAAACCTTCGGGCAAAGGCGCGTCGGCAATGGCGCGCGCACGATCCCGGTCAAAGCCAGTGCGCTCCATCAGCCAATGTACCAGCTGTTCGCCGTCTTGCTCGTCGCGCAGGTGCTGGATAATCTCCCATTGAGCTTCGCTGTCCAGCGACGTCCAAGCGGGGCCATAGCGGTCGGGGTGGGCAAGGCTCATCCGCACCGGATCGCAGGCAATCGCGTCACGCATCGCGGTTTCCAGCGAAAAACTTTCGTCCGGGCGCAGCTTGATGGCTTTGCGCAGTGCAACCAATGTCAGCTTGTTCGCGCCGGGGCTTTTGGCGGGTGCCTTGTTGTTCAACGCAAAGACGATCTTGTCGCGCTCATCTCGCGTCAGGCGGCGCTTTGGCTGGCCTGGGGCGGTGACGCGCAGCATGTTCACGGTTTCATATAGCGTGCGCTGCTGTGTCAGCGGGTGCGCTTTGGGCAAGCGGCGTTCGGGCAGGAACAGGCAGCGGCCAATCGCCGGGGCTTTCAGCGGGCGCTGATAGAAGATCTTTTCAAAGATCACGTCGCGCAACTCATCGGTCAGCTCTGGGTGATGCGGGGCTTGCGCTTGCCAGAGCTTGTGAAACTCTTCCTCCAGATGGCGGCGGTCGGGGTAAAAATCGTAACCCGGCTGCTCTTTGCCGTCCGTATCGGTCAGATGCGGGTTGATCCGGGTGCGCACCGCGGGCACTGCGCGGGCGTCATCGGTGCTGGCGCGGCGCAGGTGCAGGAACTCGCCATAGGTTCGGGCATCCGCCGCTATCATCGCCTGTTCCAGCCGGGCCGAGGCATCGGCAATTAACCCGCCTTCGTTGCTGCCCTTGTCGGTGCGCCGGTTAGATTTGAACCCGCGCCGCTGGTTCAGGTGAAAGAAGGCGCGCCCCAGATGGGTCAGCGGCAGCGGCTGTGTCAGTCCCTTTGCTCGCAGTTCGTAAGGGTCAAGCGTGGTCAGCGCGGCGGCTTCGTCCGGGTTCTGCGGCATCAGCCCGGCTTCGGCCATGCGTTTCATTAGCGTGCTGCGGCGACGCAGATAACGGTCGCGGCGGCGGCGCATGGCGCGGGCATTTCGTCGTCCGACGGCCAGCGATTGCCCGGTCTTGGCCTCGCGCCCGTCACCGAAAATCCGCACGCCACCGTCCAGGATGCGCACGGGGTGACCATTGACAATTTCGTAGAGTAGCCAGCCGATGGATGAGGAGCCCATGTCGAGAGCAAGGCGCGTGAGCATGGCTGGGTCTCCTCGAGGGCAGGTTTTCTGGCAGGGTGGTTTGCGATCACATTCTTGTCAATTAAAAACTTAGTGCCTTTGAGGAAATATTGTTTGATCTGAATCGGTCGTTAGTGTTAGTTTAAGTGTGTCTCGAATCTCGTCAGGGCGATGTGGCTCGGTCCACCCCGAAGCCTACTCTGGTGGTGCAAGTCATGAGTAGCATCGCTTCCAAGGGAGAGCAAGGCCGGGTCCACACCGGCTGAGGACATCAAGAACTTTCAAGCCTTAAGGGATTTTGCTTCCTGGCCTGACAGTGCCCTTGAGTTACCACTGGGCCCGATTTCTGAAATCGTTCTTGACTCGACCGTGATACTGCCGTTACCTAGCGGCATTCAGGAATCGCGGTCGAGCGGCTAACAAGCTCGATAGAGCACCACATTGAACCACGGGCTGCGGCCCGTGGTTCCATTTTACCTGCCTTCCAGATAAAAAACTGGCCCGAAGATGCGTGGCAAGGTGATTGTAACCAGCTAGACATTCGGCATCAACCGCACTCGCCGTTCGGCAATTTTCGATCAAGAACCGGATTGATAGTCGGATGGCGTCAACACTGTCACACATTCATTCCCGCCATTAGAGCAAGTAGCACACAATGCACCAATATACAAAATACGCATAAAGTCTCGCTTTTCTCGCCAATAGAAATCACAACGGAAACTGGCACATTTGCCTTGTTGTGCTCTCCACGGCAGCCTCCCGCTAAAGGGAGATGAAGTCATGTGACATGCCTCGGCCTTTTCCGCATTAACCTCCCCTATTTGTCCGCCGAATCGCGCTTCCGCACTTGGTGATTCTTTTATTGATCGCCGCAATGATTGTCATGGCATTTCTATTGCGCAGAAATTTCATTCGACGCAGCCAAGCACAACCCACAGCCCCCTGCCGGCACAGCCCGGGCCGATCATAGCTTGCGTGCACCAGGCACAGTATCGAATCGATATATTTTATAATGCAATCAATGCGTCAACCTTCATTGAATAATTGTTCCCATATGGCGGCACTTCTGGATCGGCCCCAGCAGGGAGGCATAAATCAATCCCACAGGCCAAAACAATGACACTTCCATAAAATTTTCAATTTGGCTAATGACCTGTTAAGCTTCTTTCTGTGACCGCACCAGTCTGATTCAATTTCGGCACCGGAGGGGTGCTGCGATGCGTGATATGTTCCTGCTTTCCGAGGATCAGATAGCGCGGATTTCGCCGTTTTTTCCGTTCTCGCACGGGAGGTTACAGGTGGATGATCAGCGGGATCATCTTCGTGATCCGCAGCGGATTTCACTGGTGCAATACGTCATCAACGCACTGACTATAAAAGATAATTTATAACCACACCATCCGCCGGAGCGGGTCGGGGACGTTCGGGCGCATCTCATCGAGCGCGGGGGAGTGGCGGCAAGATCATGATAGATGCAACCCACCTGAAGGCGCACCGGACGGCGGCCAGCCTGCTCCCCAACAGGGGCTATCCCCGGTATATCGGACGAACCAAAAGCGGCCTGAACTCGGAACTTCATGCTGTCTCTGCTACAGCGAAGGGTACCCTCATGGCCTATCCCTCACGGCAGGACAGATCAACGATTTCTCAGGCTCTGCCATCCTCAACACCGGCGAAGGCGCTGTGGTAATGGTCCAGATGCAGGCTGATCGTGCGCATGAAAGATGACATGTCGCCGGGGAACGGGATCGGGTCCTTTCCTTTTGCGTGGGTTTTCTTCCGCATCCGCTCGCCAGCCGTCCAGCGCCGGAACGGCGCTGAAAAACACCTGCTCAAGGTTCCCGAACAGCCCCTCAATGTCGGGCTTACCCTTGGCATTATAGGCGATGAACCGGATCGCAGCTTCTTCGCTGGCGGCTACCCGATCATCGGCGCGGCTGTTCTCCTTCACGGTCAGGCCTGCAAGTTTCGACAGCATCGTAAAGCCGCCAAGCATGTCGGCGTCCCTGTATTCCGCCCCGTTATCAAAATACAGCACCTTGGTCAGGCCCCATTCAGCCACCACCGCCTCAAATGAGATGGTGACATGTTCGCGCCGGATGCCCTCGCCCTCTTCCAAAGGCACAATGGTCATGTGGATTTCGCCCGTGGGCGGATCGAGCCAGCTGATCGCCTTCGGATAGGCAGGGCGACCGTTGGGGCGGCGCACCATGATGTCCATCGGGCGCACGTCGCCGACGACGGTTTCGCGCGGTTTCAACTGGCTGTAGTCACGGCGGATCAGGACCATGCCAGCACCGTTACCAAAGGAACTCCGAGATCGTTTCGCGCGATTGATCGAAGAAGGGCTGTCAGGCAGGGACCGTGGACGCGCCCTTCGGAAGCTGGGGAACACAAACATTGATCGCGGGGCTGACCAGAGACGCGCCAATCGCGCCATGGGTCATC
>JAUNTV010000207.1 GCA_030538515.1 Paracoccus sp. (in: a-proteobacteria) | reverse complement strand
TCTGGTGGCGGTGCATTCGGGCGGCGGCGGTTATGCCGGTTTCATGACCTCGGCCGGGGTGACGGTGATCGCGGACGGAACCGATGCCGCCGACCGCAGGCTTGATCTGTCGCTGACCAATGACACCGCGCTTGGCGTGATCCGCTATGCCGATGCCGGCTACCCGGAAGCCCATGACGAGGCCGCGAAAAAGCACATCGGCCATATCAGGCTGTGAAAAGCGGGGGCCGTTAGGCTTTCGTTTGGGTTTGCGGCGCTAGACTGGCGCGACTCGGAAGGGAGTTTTGCGATTGCGATTTCATGGAATGCCGGCCTCGGCCGGAAAGGAAGGGGCATGAAGGACCGGTCTGGCCGGGCGCCCGCGCGCCTGATGACGGGGCTTGTCCTGCTGCTGGCGCTGGCGGGGCTGCCGGGCGCGCATGCGCAGGGTTTCGGCGGGGGCGGCGCGCGGGGCGGTCCGGCCGAGGTCGGCGTCATGGCGCTGACACGCGCGCAGGTTCCCGTCACGGTCGAACTTCCGGGCCGCGCCGTGGCCTTTCAGCGCGCCGCCATCCGCCCCCGCGTCGGCGGCGAAATCACCGCCATCGCCTATGAAGCCGGAAGCGAGGTCACAGCCGGCACCGTGCTTTTCCAGCTTGAGGACGAAACCCTTGCCGCCGAACTGACCGCACGCGAGGTCGCCGTGACCTCGGCCGAGGCCGCGCTTGGCGGCGTGCGCGCCACCGCTGAGCGCTACCGCAGGCTCAGCAGCAGCGGATCGGGCGTCAGCCTTGCCGATCTGGAAGCCGCCGAAGTCGCCCTTTCGGTGGCCGAAGCGACCCTTGGCGCGGCCGAGGCACAGCGCGATCTGGCGCGGATGGCCCTTGCACGCACCGAAATCACCAGCCCGATCAACGGTTTGGTCGCCGTCACCCCGTTCAGCGTCGGCGATATCGTCAGCGCCGGCCAGAACGAGGCATTGACCGAGGTGGCCCAGATCGACCCGATCTATGTCGATGTCTCGGAATCGCGCGCCCGCATCCTGCGCCATCAGCAAAGCATCAACGAAGGGCTGATGCAGCGCCCCGAAAATCCCGGCGGCGCGCAGCTTACGCTGGAAACCGGCGAGGCCTATCCGGCAACGGGCCGCGTGCTCAGCCCCGGCGCGGCGGTCTCGGCCACGACGGGCACGATCCCGATCCGGCTGCAATTCCCCAATCCCGACCGCCAGATCCTGCCCGGCCAGTTCGTGCGCGTGACCCTGACCATCGGCCAGATCAACGCCTTTCTGGTCCCGCAACGCGCCACCAGCCGGGCGGCGGGCGGGCAATTGACCGCTTTCGTGATGCGCGAGGGGCGCGCGGTGCAGGTGCAACTGACCGAAAACGGCACGCATCAGAACGCATGGATCGTGACCGAGGGCGTGGCCGAGGGCGATCTTCTGGTGCTTGACGGGCTTAGCGGGCTGCGCGACGGGGCCGAGGTCACGGGCACCCCGGTCAGCATCGATGAAAACGGCGTGGTGCGCGACGCGCCACCCGAAAACGGCGGCGCTTCTGTAGTGCCCGCATCCTCGGACCGACCCGCCAACGCCTCGGGCGCACCCCCGGCAACCCCCACCACAGGCACCAACGTCACGGATGGGGCAGCGGCCACCACCTCGAACGCGCCAACTGAAAACGCGGGCCAAACCACACCTTCGGACGCACCCGCCGCAGGCACCAACGCCACCGCTGAAGCACCCCCTCCCCGCAGGCCCGCCACCACAGCCGCAGGCGCGACCCCCACCGGCGGGGATGGCGGCTGAACATGGGGCAATTCTTCATCCACCGCCCGGTTTTCGCCTGGGTTCTGGCCATCGTCACCATGCTGGCCGGGGCCTATAGCCTGATCGGGCTGCCGGTCTCGCAATATCCCGATATCGCGCCGACCACGGTGCGCATCTCGGCCAGCTATTCGGGCGCCACCGCCGAGGCCGTGCAGAATTCCGTCACCATCCCCATCGAGGACACGCTGACCGGGATCGAGGGGCTTTTATATTTCGAATCCTCCTCGTCCGAGGGGCGTTCGTCGCTGACGCTGACCTTCGATGACAGCGTGCGCCCCTCGGATGCGCTCAATGAGGTGCAATCCAGGGTGCGCAGCGTGGAATCGCGCCTGCCCGGCGCGGTGCAGTCGAATGGCGTGTCGGTCACGCGCTCCAGCTCATCGATCCTGATGGTCGGCTCGCTCGTCTCGACGGACGGGCGCTATTCCACGGTCGAACTGGGCAATATGCTGGAAGAGATCGTCGAAGGCCCGGTCAAGCGCGTGCAGGGCGTGGGCAGCGTCAGTATCTTCGGTTCGGGCTATGCGATGCGGATCTGGCTCGATCCCTTGCGGCTGGCGCAATATAACCTGCTGCCGACCGATATCACGGCGGCGGTTGCGGCGCAGAACTCCACCGTTTCGGTCGGCGCGCTCGGCAGCCAGCCGGTCAGCCGGGGCCAGCAATTCACCGCCACCATCACCGCGCAAAGCCAGCTTACCGGGGTCGAGGATTTCCGGCGTATCCTGCTGAAAACCGGGCAGGACGGCGCAAATGTCTGGCTGGGTGACGTGGCCGATATCGAAATCGGCCAGCAGCGCTACGGCTCGGACAGCCGCTTCAACGGGATGAACTCGGCCGGTTTCGGCGTCAATCTGGAAACCGGGGCCAATGCGGTCGATACCGCGCGGGGCGTGCGCGATGTCCTGGGCAATCTGAACGCCGCCCTGCCCGATGGCGTGGAATTGCGCGTGGCTTACGACACCTCGCCCTTCGTGGAACTGTCGATCGAGCGCGTCTATCACACGCTGATCGAGGCGGTCGTGCTGGTCGTCGCCGTCATTCTGGTCTTCCTGCAAAGCTGGCGGGCAACCTTCATCCCGGTGATCGTGGTGCCGGTGGTGCTTCTGGGCACCTTCGGGATGCTTTCGGTGCTGGGATATTCGATCAACACGCTGACCATGTTCGCCATGGTGCTGGCCATCGGGCTTCTGGTCGATGACGCCATCGTCGTCGTCGAAAACGTCGAGCGCGTGATGCGCGAGGACGGGCTTGGCCCCGTCGAGGCGACCGAGACATCCATGCGCCAGATATCGGGCGCGCTGATCGGAATCGCGGCGGTGCTGGGGGCGGTGTTTCTGCCCATGGCCTTCATGGCCGGCTCAACCGGGGTGGTTTACCGGCAGTTCTCGGTGACGATCATCACCGCCATGGCGCTTTCGCTGGCCGCCGCGCTGATCCTGTCGCCCGCGCAGGCCGCGACCATGCTGCGCCCGCACAGGCCGGGCGGGGGGGCGGCTTTCTCTCGCTGGTTCAACCGCAATTTCGACCGGATGGCGGATGGCTATGCGCGGCTGAACCTGCGGCTTCTGAAGCGTCCCTTTCTGGCGCTTCTGCTGCTCGTGCTGATCTCGGGCGCGGCATTGCAGCTTTTCACGCGGATGAACGCGACCTTCCTGCCGACCGAGGATCAGGGCGTGCTGATGGCGCGGGTGAACCTGTCCGAAGGCTCGACCGCGCAGCAGACCGAAGCCGTGGTCGAGCAGATCGAACGCTACCTTCTGACCGAGGAGCCGGGCGTGGAATCGCTTTTCGGGGCCATCGGTTTCGGCCTTTCGGGCAGCGGGCAAAGTCGGGCCACGCTGTTCGTGAAGCTGCGCGATTTCAGCGAACGCAGCGATCCCGACCTGTCCGCTTCGGCCATTGCGCAGCGCGCGAACCGGCATTTCGCGCAGCATCGCGCGGGCCGGATCAGCTTCACCCAGCCCCCGCCCATTCAGGGGCTTGGCAATCAATCCGGTTTCGAGATGTTCCTGATCGACCAGACCGGTCAGGGGGTCGAGGCGCTGCGCGCCGCCTCGACCGCGCTTGAGGAACGCGCCGATGCCGATCCGCGCCTGGCCAATGTGCAGGGTCGCGGTGATGAGGACGACGCCGCGCTGCGCCTGAATATCGACGCGCAGCGCGCCGAGGCATTGGGGCTCAATCTCAGCGAGGTCAACGGCATGCTTTCGGTGATCTTCTCGGGGCGAGAGGTCAATGATTTCGCCCTTGGCGCCAGCCTGCGCCCGGTGATCGTGCAGGGCGGTGCCGCCTACCGGATGCAGCCCGAGGATCTGGAAGCATGGTATGCGCGCAATTCCTCGGGCGAGATGGTGCCCTTCAGCGCCTTTTCATCCTATCGATGGGTGCCGGTCGCGCCGCGGCTGCAACGCTATGAAGGCTCGGACGCGATCTCGGTCTCGGGCGAGCCCGCGCCCGGCACCAGTTCGGGCGAGGCCATGGCGGCCATGGCCGAACTGGTGGCCGATCTGCCCGGCGGTTTCGGGCTTGCCTGGACGGGGCTGGCCTATCAGGAACAGCAATCGGGCAATCAGGCCCCCTTCCTTTACGCGCTTTCCGCGCTTGTGGTGTTTCTGTCGCTGGCGGCGATCTATGAAAGCTGGACGGTGCCGGTCGCGGTCATGCTGGCTGTGCCGGTGGGCATTCTTGGCGCGGTCGGGGCGGCGCTGATCTTCGGGCAGTCGAATGACGTCTATTTCAAGGTCGGCATCCTGACCACCATCGGGCTTGCCGCGCGCAATGCGATTCTGGTCGTCGAATTCGCCCGCATCCTGGAATTGCAGGGCCGCACCAGCATTCAGGCCGCGGCCGAGGCCGCAAGGCTGCGGCTGCGCCCGATCCTGATGACCTCGTTTGCCTTCATCCTCGGCGTGCTTCCGCTGGCAAGGGCACAGGGCGCGGGGGCGGCGGCGCAGAACTCGATCGGGATCGGGGTGATGGGCGGGATGATGGCCGCGACCTTCATCGGCATCTTTCTGGTGCCAAGCTTCTATGTCGCCATCCGCCGCATCTCCGGCCCGCTGCGCGCGCCCCCCTCTCAGCACCGCGCTGCCCGGCCCGAGCCTGTGCCGGGAGAATAGGAAGCCCTTTCAACGCATTGATCTTTTGATCGTTTTTTCATGAGAATGCTCATACCCCGCGCCGCGACAGGCGCGGGCAGTCGTGTTGAGCCAGCCGGTTCCGCAAAGGCTGACCCCAAAGGCAGGCGATGCGGGCAAAGAAGAAGCGCACCCGGAACGGGCGCGTTTCTTCATGGCGGAAATCCAGCCCGGCGCTATTCGGGGCGGATCAGAATCGCGCGGAAATCATTCACATTGGTCAGCGTCGGGCCAGTCACCACCTGCCCGCCCACAGCGCCGAAGAACCCGTGGGCATCGTTGCGCGCCAGTGCCGCGCGGGCATCCACGCCCGCCCTTTCGGCGCGCGCCAGCGTATCGGGCGTGACAAGCGCACCGGCGATTTCGGCGGCCCCGTCCACCCCGTCGGTATCGCAGGCAATGGCATGGATGCCCGGCGCGCCATCCAGCGCCAGCGCC
>JAUNTV010000206.1 GCA_030538515.1 Paracoccus sp. (in: a-proteobacteria) | reverse complement strand
ATATCTCGATGGCGCGGATGCGCGAACTCCAGCCCGAGATGGAGGCGATCAAGGAGCGCACCGGCGATGACCGGCAGAAATACCAGCAGGAGATCATGGCCCTCTACAAGACGCAGAAGGTCAATCCGGCGGCGGGCTGTCTGCCGATCCTGATCCAGATCCCGATCTTCTTCGCGCTTTACAAGGTGATCTTCGTCACGCTGGAACTGCGTCAGGCCCCGTGGATCGGCTGGATACGCGACCTGTCGGCGCCCGATCCCTCGTCGATCCTGAACCTGTTTGGGGCGCTGCCCTGGGATGCGCCGGCGCGTGACAGCCTGATCGGGATCATCTCGCTTTCGGTGATGGCGATCATTCTGGGGATATCGATGTGGGTGCAGCAAAAGCTGAACCCCGCGCCGACCGATCCGACGCAGAAGATGATCTTCGCATGGATGCCCTGGGTGTTCATGTTCATGCTGGGCGGCTTCGCCTCGGGGCTGGTGCTTTACTGGATCGCCAACAACGTGATCACCATCGTGCAGCAATATACGATCATGTCGATGCACGGCCACCCGCCGAACCTGTTCGGCAATATCCGCGAAAGCGTGCCCGGACGGAAGAAGAAGGGGTGACGCGGCTTGCCCATATCTTCCGCTATCCGATCAAGTCGATCGGGGGCGAGACGCTGGATCGCGTCACCCTGACAGCCGGGCAGATCCTGCCCGGCGACCGCGCCTGCGGGGTCCTTCACGCCGATGCCACGCGCCATCTGGAAGCCGATGGCAACCTGGCGAAATGGCTGCCGAAATCGGCCTTTCTGCGCGGCGCGGCCTCGGCGGATCTGCAAGGGATCAAGGGCGGCTGGCGGGGCGAACACCTGCATCTGACCCATCCCGACCGCCCCGACCTGCTGACCGACCCCGAAACCGACGGGGGCGCGGCACTTCTGGCATGGCTGGATGCGCTCTGGCCCGTGGATCGTGCCCGGCCCGTGAGGCTGGTCGCAGCCCCCGTGCCGCTGACCGATATCCGCGAGCCATGGGTGTCGCTTCTGTCGCTGAACTCGCTTGCCGCGCTCGAGGCCGCGCTTGGCGCGGGGATCGGCACCGACCGCTGGCGCGGCAATCTCTGGGTGGAGGGCTGGGCGCCATGGGCCGAGCGTGAGATGACCGGCACCCGCCTGCGCATCGGCGCGGCGGAGATGGTGGTGCGCGCCCGCATCACGCGCTGCGCGGCGACCAGTGCCGATACCGCCACGGGCCGGGCGGATTGCGACATGCCCGCCGAATTGCGCGCGTTTCAGGGCGATGCCGATTTCGGCGTCTATGCCGAAATCACCACCGGCGGCGAGATCGCCACCGGCAACCGGGTGGAGATCCTGCCGTGAAGGTTCGTTTTCCCCTGGCCCCGGCCCCCGACCCCGACAAGGCCGAGGCCGCGCGCCTGCTTTTCGCGGGCCCGGTCGATTTCGTCAAAGGCGTGGTCGCGATGGATGGCCTGCCCCCCGCCGACCGCCCCGAGGTCTGTTTCGCCGGACGCTCCAACGTCGGAAAATCAAGCCTGATCAATGCCCTGACTGGAAGGAAGGGGATTGCACGTGCCTCGAACACGCCGGGCCGGACGCAGGAAATCAACTATTTCGCGCTTGGCCGGCACGGCTATCTGGTCGACCTGCCCGGCTACGGCTTCGCCAAGGCCCCGGTCGCCGTGGTCCAGAAATGGCAGGCGCTTCTGAAGAACTACCTTGCCGGGCGCCCGACGCTGCGCCGCGCCTTCTGCCTGATCGACGCGCGCCACGGCATCAAACCCGTCGATCACGATATCATGACGCTTCTGGACCGTTCGGCGGTGCCCTTTCAGGTGGTGCTGACCAAATCCGACAAGCTGGGGCCGAATGCGATCCGCCCGGTCATCGCCCAGGTCGAGGAAGAACTGCAAAAACACCCCGCCGCCTTCCCCGAACTGGTCGTGACCTCATCTGAAAAATCCGAGGGCATCGCCACGCTGCGCGCGATCATCGCGGGGCTGGACTAGGCTCTGGACGCCGCAGCCCCCTGCCTCTAACCTTCGCCGCAGATGAGGGACCGCAGCCATGAGACAGCAGGACATGACCCGAGATTTCGCCGCCGCCGCTGCCACACTTTCCGAAGCCCTGCCTTATATGCAGCGCTATTCCGGCGCGGTCGTGGTGGTCAAGTTCGGCGGCAACGCCATGGGCGATGACGCGGAAATGGCGAAATTCGCATCCGATATCGTGCTGATGAAACAGGTCGGCATCCATCCCGTCGTGGTTCATGGCGGCGGGCCGATGATCAACGACATGCTGAAACGGCTGAATATCGAAAGCCATTTCGTGCGCGGCAAGCGCGTGACCACCAAGGAAACCGTCCAGGTGGTCGAAATGGTGCTGTCGGGCCTCGTCAACAAGCGCATCGTGCAGGCGATCAACGATGCCGGCGGGCGCGCCATCGGGATTTCGGGCAAGGATGACGACCTGATGGTCTGCGAGGCCGACGACCCCGAACTGGGCTTCGTGGGCCGCCCGGTCGAGATGAATATCCAGATCATCCGCGATCTTTACCGCGCCGGCCTGATCCCGGTCATCGCCCCCGTCGCCACCGGGATGGAGGATAACGAGACCTTCAACGTCAATGGCGACACCGCCGCGGGCGCCATCGCGGGCGCGCTTCAGGCCGACCGGCTGCTGCTGCTGACCGATGTGTCGGGGGTCAAGGATGCCTCGGGTCAGGTGCTGACGGCCATGCACCCCGATCAGGTCCGCCAGATGATCGCTGACGGCACCATCGCGGGCGGCATGATCCCCAAGACCGAAACCGCGCTGAAGGCGCTTGATGAAGGTGTGCGCGCCGTGGTCATTCTGGACGGGCGGGTGCCCAATGCCTGCTTGCTGGAACTGTTCACCGAACATGGCGCGGGCAGTCTCATCCGCTCGACCGAGCCGCGCGTGAAGCCGCGCGGGCTGCGTCAGGGCGGAACCGGGCTGTAGCCCCCGCTTATTTCGCCGATCCCCGTCTAGACGCTTGCCCTGCGCGCGCGACATATGGCAGGCTCATGACATCTTCTTGCGCGCAGATGAGGCAAGTCATTGATTACGCCCACCGGTTACAGACGTCTTATCCTGACCCGCCATGCCAAATCGGCATGGGATGACCCGACGCTTGAGGATTTCGACAGGCCGCTGAATGCGCGCGGCCGTCGTGCCGCGCAGGAGCTTGGCGATTTCATGGCCTCTCGCGGCTATGAACCCGAAGAGGTTCTCTGCTCGCCCTCACGGCGCACCCGCGAGACATGGGAGCGCGTGGCCGGCGCACCGCTGGAGGTCCGCCCCGTCCTGCGGATGGAGGAAAAGCTTTTCCACGCCCGGCCCGAGGATATGCTTGCGGTCCTGAAAACCGCCTCTGCGCCGACCGTGATGATGATCGGCCATAACCCCGGCATCGCGGAATTCGCCGCCAGCCTGCCCGCGCGCGCGCCCATGGACCCCGATTTCCGCCGCTATCCGACGGCGGCAACGCTGGTGGTGGATTTCCAGATCGACGACTGGTCACAGATCAGCCCCGGCACGGGCAGCGTCATGGATTTCGTGCGTATCGACGGAAGATAAACGCCGCAACAGGCGAAAAACGGGGGGAAATCATGGCTTATCTGAACACGCATCCCGATGCGAAGGGGTTTTTCGGCCCCTATGGCGGGGCCGATCTGCCGCCCGTGCTGGTCGGGCAATTCGCCGCGATCGAGGAAGCCTATCTGCGGCTGTCGCGCTCGGCCGGGTTCATTTCGGAGCTGCGCCATATCCGCAAGCATTTTCAGGGCCGCCCGACACCGATCAGCTATCTGGGCAATCTCTCGGCCGATTGCGGCGGCGCGCAGATCTATGCCAAGCGCGAGGATCTGAACCATACCGGCGCCCATAAGCTGAACCATTGTATGGCCGAGGCCCTGCTGGCGCGTCATATGGGCAAGACCAAGGTGATGGCCGAAACCGGGGCCGGCCAGCACGGCGTGGCACTGGCGACGGCGGCGGCCTATTTCGGGCTGGAATGCGAGATCCATATGGGCGAGATCGACATCGCCAAAGAGGCCCCGAACGTCACCCGGATGAAGCTTTTGGGCGCGACGGTCGTGCCCGTGGGCTTTGGCGGGCGCTCGTTGAAAGAGGCGGTGGACAGCTGTTTTCAGTCCTATGTGTCGCAGGCCGAGACCGCCCTTTTCGCCATTGGCAGCGTCGTCGGCCCCCACCCCTTCCCGATGATGGTGCGCGATTTCCAGCATGTCGTCGGCATCGAATCGCGCGAGCAATTCCTTGAGATGACCGGCCGGCTGCCCGATCTGGTCGCGGCCTGCGTGGGTGGCGGATCAAACGCGATGGGCATGTTCGCGGGCTTCATCGAGGATGCGGACGTGGCGCTTTACGGGGTCGAGCCGCTCGGCACATCTTCCAATCTGGGCGATCACGCGGCCACCATCACCTTCGGCGAGGATGGCGATATCCACGGCTTCCGCACCATGGTCCTGAAGGATGCGAATGGTGAGCCTGCACCGGTCCACACGGTCGCATCAGGCCTGGATTATCCGGGCGTCGGGCCGGAACATGCCTTCCTGCACAGGACCGGGCGCGCGAATTACGTCGCCGCCGATGATGCCGAGGCACTGGACGCCTTCTTCCGCCTGTCGCGGCGCGAGGGCATCATCCCCGCCCTTGAAAGTGCCCATGCGCTGGCTTTCGCGCTTCGCGAGGCCCCGAAACTGCCGGGCAAGACCATCCTGATCAACCTTTCGGGCCGGGGTGACAAGGATATCGATTATGTGACGGAAACCTACGGCTTCGGCGAAGGCGCGTGACCTGACCCGGCACGGGGGGCGCAAATCAGCCCCCTGACGGATCCTCCTTGTCCCGATACGCATCCCCCCCGCGCCGGGCAGAGCAGGCGCATCGTGTCGCCCCGCTGGCCGCTTGAAACGGGAAAATCCCATCAGGAAGGAACGCATGCCACTGATCCTTGATATCGAGGCGGCATGCCGCTTCGTCTCGGGCTGGTTCGGCTGGCGTGACGCGCAGAATGGGCCGCTGATCGACCAGCCCTTCGTGGTGCCGCCCGCCATCCATGCGCTGAACCGGCATCTTGGCCGGCTTTGGCACGGGGCCCCGCCTGCTGATCTTTTCACCTTTCAGGACAGGCTGATCCCGCCGCGGGACTATGCGCCGGATGCGGATGGTATCGTGCCGATTCTGTGGGAAAACCAGTCCGTCTGGGGATGCGGCTTCAAGCCCGGAACCGGGGCGCAGCTATGGGTCACGGGGGACTGGCCTGACGATCATTGCGGCGACGCGGGCTGGCGGGCAACATCCCATCGGGTCGATCAGGCCATCATCTTCGCGCTTCTGGGCAATACGGTCTGGGCCGCG
>JAUNTV010000205.1 GCA_030538515.1 Paracoccus sp. (in: a-proteobacteria) | reverse complement strand
TGAAAGAGGTTCATCACCGCGTCAAGAACAACCTGCAACTGATCGCCTCGATCATCTCGATGCAGGGCCGCGTGATCGAGGATGACGACGCCAAGCGGGTGCTTCGGTCGGTTCAAGATCGTGTGGCGGCGGTGGCCTCGATCTACAAGAACTTGTATCAGGCTGAGCATCTCGATTCGGTTCAGGCCGACCGCCTCATGTCCGAGATCATCAATCAGATGACCCGCGCGACGGTTTCGCCAGACCGCCATATCGATATCCATACCGAGCTTGCGCCCCTGATCCTGCAACCCGATCAGGCCGTGCCCCTGACCCTGCTGACGACCGAGGCCTTCACCAATGCGCTGAAATATGCCGGCACCCCGCCCGGTGCGGAACGGCCATGGGTGCGCGTGCATCTGACCCGCGAATCCGACGAGACGGCGCGGCTGACGGTTGCCAATTCCATCGGCGCGGAAATCCCCAATATGGAAGGCACCGGTCTTGGCAACCAGCTGATCGAGGCCTTTGCCATGCAGCTTGAAACCAGGGCCGTGATCACCACGACCGACCATGACTTCACGATTTCGATGGTTTTCCACACCGACGAGATCCGCCCCTTGCCCGAAGAGGACCGGACCGTCGTGCTGACCTCTGCCGCGCGCGAGGGGGCGCGCCATTAGATCGGCAGATGCCGGGCGGGCTTTCCATCCCCGCGCGCAAGCGATAGCCTCGCGCCCGCAGGAACAGAGGATATGGCATGGAACGTGAAAAGCTTGGCGGCAGCGACGTGGAAGTCAGCGCTTTCTGCCTTGGCACCATGACCTTCGGCAATCAGACCGATGAAGGCGACGCGCATCGCCAGATCGATACCGCGCTGGATGCGGGCATCACCTTTCTCGATTGCGCGGAAATGTATCCGGTCAACCCCGTGCGCAGCGAAACCGTCGGCCGGTCCGGGGAAATCATCGGCCGCTGGATCGCCCGGACCGGGCGGCGCGCCAATATCCAGATCGCCACGAAAGTCTCTGGCAAGGCCCATGAGGTCCGGGGGGGCGAGGGGTTTGACGGCCGCATCATCGGCGCGACTATCGATGCCTCGCTCAGGCGGTTGCAGACCGATGTGATCGATCTTTATCAGCTTCATACGCCGATGCGCGGCGGCTATGCCTTCCGGCAGAACTGGCGGTTCGATCCTTCCGGGCAGGATCGCCAGCAGAATCTGGACCATATGGCCGATGTGCTGCGCGCGCTGGATGATGCGCGGCAGGCTGGCAAGATCCGCGCATTCGGGCTGTCCAATGAATCGGCATGGGGGGTGATGCGCTGGATCGATACCGCCGAAGCCCTTGGCGCGCCGCGCGTGGCGGCGATCCAGAATGAATATTCGCTGCTTTACCGCGCCTATGACACCGATCTGGCCGAGGTGGCGGTGAATGAACAGGTCACGCTTCTGTCCTATTCGCCGCTGGCGACGGGGCTTCTGACCGGGAAATATCAGAATGGCGCGGTGCCTTCGGGCAGCCGGGTGGCGGCTGATCTTGCCTCGGGCGGGACCGGAAAGCTTGGCGGGCGCAAGACGGATCGCGCCCATGGTGCCGTTGACAGCTATCTGCAACTGGCGCGGATGTCGGGGCTGGACCCGATCCATATGGCGCTTGCCTGGCAGCGCACCCGGCCCTTCCATGTCATCCCGATCCTGGGTGCGACGAATGTTACGCAGTTGAAACAACAGCTTGCGGGTCTTGATATGGCGATCCCGGATGATCTGCGCGCCGCCATCGATGATCTGAATCGCGCATGGCCCATGCCCTACTGACCCTTTCGGGCGATGCGGCGCTGACCGCCGCATTCGCCCGCGCGCTTGCGTCCGATCTGCGGACGGGTGATGTGCTGCTGCTGGATGGCCCCGTGGGTGCCGGCAAGTCGCATTTCGCCCGCGCCCTGATCCGCGCGCGCCTGCAAAGCCCCGATGAAGACGTCCCAAGCCCGACCTTCACGCTTGTGCAAAGCTATGACAGCGCCCCGCCGATCTGGCATGCCGATCTTTACCGGCTGACCGACCCGGCCGAGGTCGATGAGCTGGGCCTGACCGATGCCATGCCCGATGCCATTTCGCTGATCGAATGGCCCGACCGGATGGCGCTGCCCCCGGCTGCGCTGACCATCAGCCTGCGCCCCCTGCCCGACCCCGATCTGCGCGAGATCACGCTTGCGGGTGATGAGCCCCTGCTGTCGCGTGCCGGGCGCGCCGCGCGGCGTGCCGGTTTTGCCCATGCCGCCGGCTGGGGCGGGGCAGAGGTCGCGTTTCTGGCGGGCGATGCCTCGGCCCGGCGCTATTTCCGGCTGGTGCGCGGCACGGAAACCGCCGTGCTGATGGATACGGATGAGGCGACGCTGACCCCCTATCTGGCGATGACCGGCTGGCTGGCGGCGCGCGGCTTCGACGTGCCGCGCATCATCGCCAGCGATGCGCAGGCCGGTCTCGCGCTGATCGAGGATTTCGGCGATGCGCAGGTCGGGCGCGTGATCGGCGATGATCCGGCCATGGCGGGGCCGCTTTATCTGCGGATCGCCTTGGTTCTGGCGCGGCTGGCGGGGCATGCGCCCGCGCCGGGGCTGAAACTGCTGGACGGGCCGGAACTGGCCGCGCAGGTTGGCCTTTTCGCGCAATATTACCTTCCCGCCGCAGGGGGGGACGCGGGCGCGCAGGCCGCCGCCGATCAGATCGCGCCCGTGATCGCGCGCCTTCACGCGCGCCTTTGCACCGATCTGCCCGGCGTTACGGGGCTGCGGGACTTTCATGCCGAAAACATCATCCTGACCCCCGATAACCGCCTGGGGTTACTGGATTTTCAGGATGCGGTCCTGGTGCATCCGGCCTATGATCTGGTCTCGGTCCTGCATGATCCGCGCCGCAGCCTGCCCGACGGGACCGAGGAAGCCGCGATCACCCGCTTCCTTGACGAAACCGGCTTCGATCCCGACCGCTTCCGTGCCGCTTTCGCCTTTCTGGGCCTGGCGCGCAATCTGCGTATCATGGGCATCTATACACGGCTTTGCATCCGCGACGGCAAGCCCCATTACCTGCGCTTCATGCCGCGTCTCTGGTCGCTGATCATGCGGGAATTGCAGGCGCCCGAACTGGCCGAACTGGCCGTGCTGATCGCCCGCATCCCGCCACCCGACGAAGGCGTCATCGAAAGGATTTCCCGGCAATGCTGCCCCTGATGATCTTCGCCGCAGGCAAGGGGACGCGCATGGCGCCCCTGACCGACCACCTGCCCAAGCCGCTGATCAGGGTCGCGGGGCGCAGCCTTCTTGACCGCGCGATCGATATGGGGCGCGATGCCGGGGCGGGGCGGATCGTGGTCAATACGCATTACCTGGGCCAGCAGATCGGGGACCACCTTCAGGGGCAGGATATCGCCACCTCGGCCGAGGAAACGCTTCTGGAAACCGGTGGCGGCTTGCGCAAGGCGCTGCCGCTTCTGGGCGATGGCGCGGTGATGACGCTGAACCCCGATACCATCTGGACCGGGCCTAACCCCTTGAATGCACTGCAAATGGCATGGGATGGCCAGCGGATGGACGCGCTTTTGATGCTGGTGGCGCGGGACCGGGCGCGGGGGCGGATCGGGCCGGGGGATTTCAGCCTTGACCATACCGGGCGGATCAGCCGGGCGGGCGATTTCGTTTATGCGGGCTGCCAGATCATCCGGCCCGAGCGTCTGGCCGAGATCAAGACCGATGTTTTCTCGCTTAATCTCCTGTGGGATATGATGATCGCCGAGGGGCGCGCCTACGGCATCACTCACAGCGGCAACTGGTGCGATCTTGGCCGGCCCGAGACCATCCCCATCGCCGAAACCATGCTGGCCGAAGATGTGGGCTGACTGGGAAAGCGGCAGTTTCGCCCTGCCGCCCGGCGTGGATTTCTGCGCTGGCGTGGTCAGGGGGCTGATGGCGCGGGTCGGCACCAAACCGCCCGAGGCACTGGCCGCCATCACCATCCACGTCAATTCGGGCCGCACGCTTCTGCGGCTGCGCGCGGCCTTTGACGATTACGCCGCGCTGCATGGCCCGCTTTTGCTGCCGAAGCTGCGGCTGCTCAGCGATCTGGGCGCGGACCTGCCCGGCGCGGTGGCCCCGCCGCTTGGTCGCGTTCTGGAACTGGGCCGGCTGGTCGCGCATCTCATGGAACGCAATCCCGCGCTTGGTGCCGGGCAAAGCGTGCCGCAACTGGCGCAGTCGCTTGCCGCGCTGATGGCCGAGATGCAAAGCGAGGGCTGCGGCACCGACAGTCTTTCGCGGATCGACGCACAGGGGCATGCGGCGCATTGGCAGCGCTCATTGGCGTTTCTGCGTATCGCGGCGGGGTTTTACTTAAGCGATCCCCCCATCGACGCCCCCGCCCGCCAGCGCCGCATGGCCGAGGCGATAAGCGCCGCATGGCTCGCCGGGACCGGTCTGCCGCAAGCGCCGGTGCTGGCCGTCGGCTCGACCGGATCGCATGGGGCGACGCGGCTGTTTCTGCGCGCGCTTGCCGCGCAGCCGCTTGGCGCGGTGGTGCTGCCGGGCTATGATTTCACGCTGCCGGAACCGATCTGGTCCGCCTTGGCGGATGGCGGCGACGATCACCCGCAGGCGCGCCTTGCGCTTTTGCGTCAGGGCGGCGTCCGGCCCTGGACGGACAGCGCGCCGGATGATCGCAACCGGCTGATTTCCCTTGCGCTTCGCCCTGCCCCCGTCACCGATCAATGGATTGCCGAGGCGCCCTCGCTTCCCGAACTTTCCGCCCCCACTGCCGGGCTGACCCTGATCGAGGCCGACCAGCCCCAGCAAGAAGCCGATGCCATCGCCATTCTGATCCGCGATGCCGTCGGGCGCGGCCAGCCGGTGCGGCTTTTCGCGGCGGACCGGGCGATCGTGCGGCGCGTGGCCTCGGTGCTGGATCGTTGGGATCTGCTGATCGATGACAGCGCCGGGGAACCGCTTCAGCTTGCCCCCCAAGGGCTGTTCCTGCGCCATGTCGCCGCGCTTTTCGGCCAGAAGCTGGGGGTCGATACGCTTCTGGTCTTGCTGAAACATCCGGTGACGGCGACGGGCAATGCCCAGGGTCACGGCGAATCCCTGCGCCAGACGCGCGAGCTGGAATTGCACCTGCGCCGCCACGGCCCGGCCTTTCCCGATGCGCAAAGCCTGCGCGATTGGGCAGATCGCGGGGATGAGGCCCGCAAGATCTGGGTGAACTGGTTGGCACCTATACTGGATGTTGTGGGTGCCTCGGAAAGTGATCGCGCGCCGCTTCCGGTGCCCGAACGGCTGGCGGCGCATCTGGCGCTGGCGGGGATGCTGGCCGCCGGGCCGGGGGGGCAGGTGGCGGATTCCACGCTTTGGAACGATGCGGGCGGCCGGGCGGCGGATATGGCGATGACCCATCTGGCCGATCATGCCGCGATT
>JAUNTV010000204.1:4255-5450 GCA_030538515.1 Paracoccus sp. (in: a-proteobacteria) | reverse complement strand
CCAATGCCGAACTGATCGCCACCATCGAGGACAGCCTGCGCATCGCCGATGAGGGCAAGATCCGCCGCACCGCCGCCGAGGACGAGTTGGTCCGGATGGAGGACGAGCTGCGCCGCACGCTGTCCTCGGCCAATGCGCAGACCGCCCGGATCGAAGCCGAGGCCACGCAGCGGTGACGGCAAGGCCGGCCCCCAACCCCTGCGCCGCGCCGCTGGCTTCCCCGCTGGCGGTGCTGGTGCTGCTGCTGGCGGGTTGCACCGATCAGGGCGCGGGGACCGGTGCGCCGGACCCCGCCCTGCATCCGCCCCCGCCCGGCCCTGATGCCGGGATCGCCCCGCCGCCACGCAAGCCCGGATCGGCACTTCGCGCGGGGCGCGCGCAACGTGCCTCGGTGCAGGCGGTCGCCGCCGAACGCGCCCAGAACACCCCCGCCAGCCAGACGCTGCATGGCTATTATCAGGGCGTCGAGGACATGCTGCTGGCGCGCGGCCTGATGCGGCGCGACGATGGTGCCTCGATCCCGATGAGTGCCGATCAGCTTGCCCGGAACTTCATCGATATCGCGCTTTACGACGAATATTCCCGCGACGGGGCCGAACTGGTGCCCGGCCCGCAGCCCTCGCATCTGCGGCGTTGGACGAAGCCGGTCCGGGTCGCGATCGAATTCGGGGCCTCGGTCCCGCCTGCCACGCGCACCCGCGACCGCGCCGAGGTGCAGGCCTTCACCGAGCGTCTGGCGAAGCTGACCGGCCATGACATCAGGGCCACCCCTGCGGCTGGCAATTTCACGGTATTGTTCCTTTCGGAAGACGAGCGCCGCCAGATCGGCCCGCGCCTCAGCGCCATCATTCCCGGCATTCCCGCGGCCGATATTGCGGCGATCCAGGCGCTTGCGCCGCAGAATTATTGCACGGTTTTCGCCTATTCGGTCGGGCGCAGTCCGATCTATACGGATGCCATCGCGGTGATCCGGGCCGAATTGCCGCCGCGCCTGCGCTCATCCTGCATCCATGAGGAACTGTCGCAAGGGATGGGGCTGGCCAATGACAGCCCGACCGCGCGCCCCTCGATCTTCAATGATGACGAGGAATTCGCCCTGCTGACCCGCTATGACGCGCTGCTGCTGCAAATGCTTTACGACCCCCGGCTAAGCCCCGGCATGACCGTCGAGACCGCATCCCCGGTCGTGCGCCGC
>JAUNTV010000204.1:0-4225 GCA_030538515.1 Paracoccus sp. (in: a-proteobacteria) | reverse complement strand
AACACCGCCGCCGGTCTGGTCGCGCTGATGATCGCGGGCCCCGCGGGGGCCGGGCCGGTCACGGACTGGCTGATCGCCACGGGGGCCGAGCCGCGCGAGATCCGCCATGTCGCGCGCTATACGCCCGAGGAGCCTGCGATCCTTGGTGCTGATCCGCTGACCTATTACCCCGGCTTTCCGCCCTTCGAATTCGCCGCCGTATCGGCCGGCGCGGCGGATGTTGTGGCCCTGATCGAACCCGTCGAGGGGCGCGTGGCCCTGGCGGCGCTGATCTTCGCCGATGCCGAACCCCTCTGCGGGGATGAGGTCGGCGTGATCTGGGTCGATACCGGCACCGCCGCCTTCCTGACGCCCCCTGTCGCCGCGAAACTGGCAGCCATGGCCGATGAATATCACGCCAGCGCCCGCAACCTTTACACCGATTATTTCGCGGCCGCCCATCAGATGGGCGACAGCGTTTTCGCGCGCATGCTGACCTTGCCCGATGGCACGGCTTTCCCCGGCTTTTCATCGGGCTGGGGCGACGGGGCCTATCCGGTGGTGCGGCTTTTCGACGCCGATCAGCGCGTGATCGCGCTTTATGCCGATTTCATCGGCAGCGATGCCCTTGACGATTTCATCCTGCCCGCGCCCTGCGACCCCGAACCCGCGGCATGATCCCGCCCCGGTCGCAAGGCCCCTATGCAACTGCTTAACGGAGACTTCCCATGGCCTTGTTCAACTTCCTCTCGGGTGAGTTCATCGACGTCATCGACTGGACCGACGACACCCGCGACACCATGGTCTGGCGGTTCGAGCGCCGGGGAAACGCCATCAAATACGGCGCGAAACTGACCGTGCGCGAGGGGCAGGCGGCCGTCTTCGTCCATGAAGGCCAGATCGCCGATGTCTTCGGGCCGGGGCTTTATATCCTTGAAACCAATAACATGCCGGTGCTGACCACGCTTCAGCACTGGGACCACGGCTTCAAATCGCCCTTCAAGTCGGAAATCTATTTCGTCAACACGACGCGGTTCAACAACCTGAAATGGGGCACCCGCAACCCGATCATCGCGCGCGATCCCGAATTCGGCCCCGTGCGCATCCGCGCCTTCGGCACCTATTCGATGCGCGTCACCGATCCGGCGAAATTCATGGCCGAGATCGTGGGCACCGACGGCGAATTCACCCGTGACGAGATCACCTTCCAGCTGCGCAATATCATCGTGCAGGAGTTTTCGCGCATGATCGCCGGCTCGGGCATTCCGGTGCTGGACATGGCCGCCAATACCGATCAGCTTGGCAAGATGGTGGCCAAGGCCATCGCCCCCACGATCGCGAATTATGGGCTGACCATCCCCGAATTCTACATTGAAAACATCAGCCTGCCCGATGAGGTCGAGGTCATGCTGGATAAGCGCACCAGCATGGGCATCGTCGGCGATCTGGACCGTTTCGGCCAATATGCGCAGGCCGAGGCGATCCTGAACGCCGCGCAGAACACGGGCGGCGCGGGTGCCGGAATGGGGGCCGCGATGGGGGCTGCCATCGGCATGGGCATGGGCGCGCAGCGCGGGCCTTGGGGGCAGATCCCCGCCCAGACGGCAGCTTACGCGCCCGGCGCGCAGCCTTATCAGGCGCAAGCTGCCCTGCCCCCGCCCCTGCCCGGCGCGCGCGCCGAAACCGTCTGGCATGTCGCCCAGGACGGGCAGGCCGACGGGCCTTACGGGCGCGGCCATCTGGGCCGGATGGTGAAGGAAGGCCGTTTCAGTCGCGAAACCCTTGTCTGGACGCCGGGGCAGGACGGCTGGAAACCCGCCGATGAGGTGCCCGAACTGGCGCAGCTTTTCACCATCTCGCCGCCTCCTCCGCCCCTGCCCCTGCCCGGCCCGGACAAGGGCTGAGCACCAGGGGCCAAGGACCGAAACCAGATGCCGAGCCCGCCAAGTGCCCACCGCTACCCTTGCGATAATTGCGGGGCGAGCCTGATCTTCTCGCCGGGGCTGCAATCGCTTGAATGCCCCTATTGCGGCCATATCCAGAAGATCGGGCCGGGTGCCGTGCCCGTATCCCCGGATCGGGCGCTGCAATGGGATGCGGGCCACAAGGTGCCGCAACTGGTCGAAATCCCGCTGGAAAAGGGGCTGAACCTTGATGCCGGCGGCGATCTGGTGCAGCAGATCCGCACGCTTTCCTGTCCCAATTGCGGCGCGCGCTTCGAACTGGACGCGGACAGCCACGCCACCACCTGCCCCTTCTGCGCCACGCCCGTCGTCACCGATACCGGGACGAGCCGCCAGATCAAGCCGCAAGGCGTGCTGCCCTTTGTCGTGACCGAGGAACAGGCCCGCGCGGCGCTTGAGGACTGGATGGGCAGGCTCTGGTTCGCGCCCTCGGGGCTTCTGGCCTATTCGCGGCGCGGGCGGCGGATGACGGGGGTTTATTCGCCCTTCTGGACCTTCGACGCCGAAACCAGTTCCGGCTATAGCGGGGCGCGGGGCGACTGGTATTACGAGACCGTCTATGTCACCGAAACCGTCAATGGCCAGACCCGCCGTGTGCCCCGTCAGGTGCGCCGCACACGCTGGACGCCGGTGCGCGGCCGCGTCTCGCGCGCCTTCAACGATGTGCTGGTGCTGGCCGCAACGGCGCTGCCGCGCCGCATGACCGATGCGCTGACGCCATGGGATCTGTCGCATCTGCACAGCTACAGCCCGCAATTCCTGTCCGGATTCGAGGCCGAGGGCTACACCATCCCGCTGGCCTCCGGCCATGATATCGCGCGCCGCGAGATGGAGGCCGTCATCCTCATGGATGTCCGGCGCGATATCGGCGGGGATGAGCAGCGCGTCACCGGCATCGGCACCGATTACTCGGCCGAAACCTTCAAGCATATCCTGCTGCCGATCTGGTCGGCGGCTTACCGCTATAACGGCAATTCCTATCGCTTTCTGGTCAATGGCCAATCGGGCCGGGTGCAGGGCGAACGGCCATGGTCGGTCTGGAAGCTGGCGGGGGCGATCATCGCGGGGCTTTTGCTGCTGGCATTGCTGCTTGCCGCGGCGGAACGTTCCGGCGTGGTCCAGATCGGCAACAACGGGGCCGGGCAGCGCTTTTCCTCGGACGGGGGTTATACTATTCAGGGCTACGCTTTTGCGGGAGGAGGTCCGAATGATCCTGTGCTGCGGCGAGTCGCTGATCGATATGGTGCCTCATGACGGGGCCTTTCTGCCGCTTCCGGGTGGATCGGTCTATAATACCACGGTCGCGCTTGGCCGGCTGGGGGCGCGAACGGGCTATCTGTGGCCCCTGTCGCGGGACGCTTTCGGCGCGGCCCTGCGCGGCCCGCTAACGCAGGCGGGCGTGGATCTGTCGCTTTGCCCGGAAACCGGGCGGCTGACCACGCTGGCGATTGTGTTTCTGAATGACGGGCAGGCCAGCTACAGCTTCTACGATGAAGGCACGGCGGGGCGCATGTTCGATATCGGCGAGCTTCCGGCCCTGCCCGACGATATTCAGGCGCTGTTCATCGGCGGCATCAGTCTTATTCAGGAGCCATGCGGCAGCACGGTGCTGGAACTGGCCAATCGCGCCGCCGAACGCGGGCTGGTGATCATGCTGGATTTGAACATCCGGCCCAATCTCATCGGCGATGACCGCGCCACGCGCGAGCGGCTGGGGGCGCTGATCCGTTTCGCCGATATCGTGAAGATCTCGGATGATGATGCCGCATGGCTGTTTCCCGATCTGCGCCCCGAGGATACCGTGCGCGAGGTCTTGAACCTTGGCCCAAGGCTGGTGCTGCACACCCATGGCGCGGGCGGGGCAAGCGGCATCACCGCCGCCGCCGCCGCCCATCGCGCGGCTGAACGGGTCGAGATCGCCGATACGATCGGGGCCGGCGACACGTTCAACGCCGGCATGCTGACCGCATTGGCCGAAGCCGGCGCGCTCAGCCGTGACGCATTGGCCGCGCTGGATGAAGATGTGCTGGCGCGGGCGCTGGATCTGGCCGTGCGCGCCGCTGCGATCACCGTTTCGCGCCCCGGCGCCAATCCGCCGTGGCGGGCGGAACTGGACCGCTGACGCCCCCCCGCAAACCACGAAAAAAGCCGCCCCTTCCGGCGCGGCTTTTCGCGTTTCGGATCGGGCGGGCCGGTTGGTTATGCGGCCTCGGCCTCTTCCGCGGCCTGACGGCGTTCGCTTTCCTCGCGCGACAGCGCGACCGAGGTGCGCACGCCCTTGG
>JAUNTV010000203.1:5217-5519 GCA_030538515.1 Paracoccus sp. (in: a-proteobacteria) | reverse complement strand
GGGCGGCGATTGCGGCCCTTCTTCGATCCTTCGGGGGCCGGGCTGCCCAGATAGCGCGCGGCCTTTGATAAGGTCACGGTTCACGTCAACGGCCCAACCCGCGCCTGCCGCCGCTGGCAGAAAGTGCCGAAACAAATATTCGGGCAAAGCCGAAAGCACCCGGCAAGACGCGCGCGCGCCGCGCCTCAGCCCTGCTGCCAGCGCGGTTTTCGCTTCTCGAAGAAGGCGCTGATGCCCTCGGGTGCCTCGCCGCCTTCCCACATGGCGATCAGCCGGTCGATGCTGTGTTCGATCACATCGGC
>JAUNTV010000203.1:0-5207 GCA_030538515.1 Paracoccus sp. (in: a-proteobacteria) | reverse complement strand
GCGCGGACCAAGCGCGCGCGCCAGCCGCTTGGCCTCGGCCACGGCACCGGGCGCGCATAGCAGATAGGGCGCGACCTCTTCCTCGACGCAGGCATCCAGATCGCCAGGATCGGCCAGCCGCGCGACAAGGTTCAGCGCCACCGCCTCATCGGCATCGAACACGCGCCCCGACATGAAGACGCGCCGCGCCTTGCCCTCGCCCATACGGGCCAGAACATAGGGGCCGATGGTCGCGGGGATCAGGCCAAGGCGGGTCTCGGTCAGGCCGAATTTCGCCATGCGCGCGGAAATCACCATGTCGCAGACCGCCATCATGCCGACGCCGCCGCCGAAGGCATTGCCCTGCACCCGCCCGATCACCGGCCTGGGCAGCGTGTTCATGGCCATCAGCATATCGGCAAGCTGGCGCGCGCCCCTGCGGCGGGTCGCGGCATCGGCATCGATCTGGGCACGCATCCAGCCCAGATCGCCGCCCGCGCAGAATGTCGGCCCCTCGGCTGCCAGCACGACCACGCGCACGGCATCGTCATGGCCAAGAAGGCCGGCCGCTTCGGTCAATTCCTCCAGCATCCGGGCGGAAAGCGCATTATGCCTGGCGGCCCGGCTCAGCCACAGATGGGCCACGCCGCGGCTGTCCAGATCGATGCGGATGGTCTCGAACATCATCATGCCTCATCCCCCTGCCCGCGCAATCCCCGCGCGAAATCGGCGGCGCGCGCGATGATATCCAGATTCAGCCCAAGCCGCCAGCCAGCCGCCAGCAGATGCGCCGCGACCCGTTCCGTGGCCACATTGCCCGCCGCCCCCGGCGCATAGGGGCAGCCGCCAAGCCCGCCCACAGCCGCGTCGAACACCCGCAATCCCCGCGCGACCGAGGCATCGATATTCGCAAGCGCCAGCCCGCCGGTGTCGTGATAATGCCCCGCAAGCCGCGCGGGCGGCACCTCATCCAGAACGGCATCCAGCATGGCATCGATACGCTCTGGCGTGGCGCGCCCGACGGTATCGCCAAGGCTGATCTCATAGCAGCCCATATCCGCCAGCCGCGCGGCCACCCGCGCCACCTGACCCGGCGCCACCCGCCCGTCGAAAGGGCAATCCGTGACCATGCTGACATAGCCGCGAACCGGGGTCCCGTCCGCCGCCGCCGCCGCCATCACCGGCGCGAAACGCTCGAAGCTTTCCTCGATCGTGGCATTCAGATTGGCCCGCGCAAACCCTTCCGAGGCCGAGGTGAACACCGCCACCTCGCTCGCCCCTGCCGCCCTCGCCGCCTCATATCCCCGCATATTGGGCGTCAGCACCGCATAGCTCACACCGGGCGCGCGCCGGATGCCGGCCATCACCACGCCCGCATCCGCCATCTGGGGCACCCATTTCGGGCTGACGAAACTCGTCACCTCGATCCGCCGGAACCCCGCCCCCGACAGCAGATCGACAAGCGCGATCTTGTCAGCCGTGGGGATCATCCGCTTCTCGTTTTGCAATCCGTCACGCGGGCCCATCTCGAAAATCTCGATTTCCATCACCGCTGCCCTCCCCGAAACGCCAGAATCAGACTGCCCGGCCAGTAGCCCCGATCCGCCCCCATGACCGCCTCCCGCGCGCCTGCGCTTCTTCTGTCTGAAAATATCCTGGGGGGAGTCCGCAAGGACGGGGGGCAAAGCCCCCCTGCCCCCTCAGGCGATGCCGATCATCACATCACTGGCCTTGATGACCGCAAAGGCCTCGGCCCCCGGTTTCAGCCCCAGCTCATCGACCGCCGCATTGGTGATCGATGAGGTCACGATCACGCCGCCGCCGATATCGATATGGACGATGGCATTCACCGCGCCCCTTGTGACCGATGTGACCGTGCCGGCCAGAACGTTTCTTGCACTCAGTTTCATCTTTCTCTCCTCTGCGAAAAAACGCAGCTTACGCCGCCCCGGCCTCGTCCTCCAGCCGGATCAGGGGCGCGCCGGCCTCGACCTGATCGCCGGCAGCGGCCAGAACCTCGGCGATCACGCCGTCGCGCGCGGCCACCAGCGTATGTTCCATCTTCATCGCCTCCATGACGGCCAGCCGGTCGCCCGCGACGACTGCCTGGCCGGGTTCAACGAAGACCGCCTTGACCAGCCCCGGCATGGGCGAAAGCGTCAGCCCGCCAGCCTGTTCATGCCCCGCGCGGTCCAGCGGATCAAGGGCCACAAGCGACAGCCTGCGCCCGCCGAACACGCTGACCCCCGCCCCATGAGAGACGATGCGCTCACGCCTCAACTCGCCATCCACCCACCAGCGATCCCCCTGCCAGGTGACATCATGCGCCACCCCCTCCAGCGTCACCCGCGCGGCGCCGGGGCCAAGCACTTCCAGCACAGCCTCGCCGCCCTCCCAGGCGATGGTGCGCCGCAAGGGCTGCCACAGCGTCATCCCGCCTCGCCGCCCCGGATCAGCCAGCCCGGCCAGCCCGATCACGCCAAGCGCCTGCGCGCCCGGATCAGGCCCGGCGGCGGCGATCAGCGCATCCAGATCACGCCCGATCAGGCCGGTATCGACCTCTCCCTTGCGAAACCCGTCATGCCGGGTCAGCGCGGTCAGGAAATCGACATTGGTGACCGACCCCGCAACCTCGGTGTCGTTCAGCGCACGTTCCAGCGCGCGCAGCGCAATGGCCCGCGTCGGGCCCCAGGTCACCAGCTTGGCGATCATCGGATCATACCACGGGCTGATCTCATCGCCCGGACGCACGCCGGTATCGATCCGCGCGGTGTCGGGGAAACGCAGATGCGCCAGCCTGCCGGTCGCGGGCAGAAACCCTGCCGGCACATCCTCGGCGTAAAGGCGCGCCTCGAAGGCATGACCACGGATCGCCAGATCCTCCTGCCGCGCGGGCAGCGCCTCGCCCGAGGCGACGCGCAACTGCCATTCCACCAGATCGACGCCGGTGACGGCTTCCGTGACGGGGTGTTCGACCTGAAGGCGGGTGTTCATCTCCATGAACCAGAAGCCGTCCTCGCGCAGCCCGTCCGCGCCATCGACGATGAATTCGATCGTGCCCGCGCCCTTGTAGCCGATGGCCTCGGCCGCGCGGGTGGCGGCGGCCCCCATGACGCGGCGGACCGCCTCGGGCATATCGGGGGCGGGGGCTTCCTCGATCACCTTCTGATGGCGGCGCTGAAGCGAGCAGTCGCGTTCGAACAGATGCACGGCGCGGGTGCCGTCGCCAAAGACCTGCATTTCGATATGGCGTGGCTGAAGGATGTATTTCTCGATCAGCACATCGGGGTTGCCGAAAGCGTTCTGCGCCTCGGATCGCGCGGCTTCCAGCGCTCCCGCGAAATCGCCGGGCCGATCGACGCGCCGCATCCCCTTGCCGCCGCCACCCGCCACGGCCTTGATCAGCACCGGATAGCCGATCCGGCCCGCCTCATCGGCCAGAAAACCGGCGTCCTGATTGTCCCCGTGATAGCCCGGCACGACCGGCACGCCCGCCTTTTCCATCAGCGCCTTGGCGGCATCCTTCAGCCCCATGGCGCGGATCGCCCCGGCCGAGGGCCCGATAAAGACCAGCCCGGCCGCCTCGACCGCATCGACGAAATCGGGGTTCTCGCTCAGGAAACCATAGCCCGGATGGATCGCCTCGGCCCCGGTGCGAAGGGCCGCCGCAATGATCGCATCGCCGCGCAGATAGCTGTCGCGCGGCGCGGGCCCGCCCAGATGAACCGCCTCATCGGCCATGGCGACATGACGCGCGCCGCGATCGGCGTCGGAATAGACCGCGACCGAGATCACCCCCAGCCGGCGGCAGCTGTCGATGACGCGACAGGCGATCTCGCCGCGGTTGGCGATCAGGATTTTCTGGAACATGCTCCGGTCCTTTGCGCGCAAGAAAGGAAAAGCCGGGCCGCGGCGCGATCCGCCGCCCGACAGGATCAGCGGCTTACAGCCCCGTTCCGGGCGGCAGGGCAGGCCCGTCGCTCAGCCGCAGCCGCTGGCCGGCATGGCGCTGCTGATCGGGCAAAAGCGCCTCGCCATCGGTGACGACAAGCGCGACAAGCCCCGCGCCCGATGCCGCCTGAACCGCCGGATCGGGGTCATAGGCATGGCTGTCGGCCACGGCACGGATCTGCCAGTCCTGCCCGGCAAGGCTGAACCACTGCCCGGCGCGGGGACGCGCGCCGCCGCCCGCCCCGACCACCACCGCCACCATGGGCCGCCCCTGATAAAGCCCCACCGCGACATGAGAGATCGTATAATCGGTCATTTGCCCCCCTTTTGCACCACCATGCGCTCGAAACGATGGGCATAGATCAGATTGGGCTTCACCCCGTCCGCCCAGTAGAAAATCAGCGGGATCGACAAGGGAAAGCTCAGGATCAGAACCACCCAGACCAGAACCCGCGCAAGCGGATGACGCGCCAGCAGCGCCAGAAGTGCAAAGCCGTCGATCACCAGCAAAAGCACCAGCAATATCCCGAAAAGCAGATGCAGCCCCACCGCCCAGGACGATTGCACCAGCACATGGCCCACAAGCGCCCAGATCACGCCAAACGCATGCAGCCCGACCCAGATCACCACCAGCCAGACCCCGCCCAGATGCCGGCCCAGAGGATGGGCGCGCGCGAAGCCCGGATCGACCGGAACCCATTGCTCGGTGATGACACCCTGCCCCTTCATGCCAGACCCCCGACCAGCCGGAAACGTTCGCAAACCAATGCCATATCAGGGGTGAAACCGCCATTGCGGGTGAAGAAACCGATATGACCGTCCCGCCAGGCGGCGAAATCACCCTCTCCCTCGGCCAGGGCGAAATCCTCGGACACGTCACGAAAGGCGCATATCTCGACCCCGACGGTCTCGATCATCAGGGCGGGCCTGCCGTCCCGGTCAAGCGCGATCGCCCGCGCGCCGACCTCGGGCAGCGCCTCGCCCTCGGCCTCATAATCGCACAAGGCCCCGCAACTGGCGGTTTTCGCGCCCGAACGCACCAGTGCCAGCAATTGGTCGCATAACTCCCGGCTGTCGCCGAAGGTAAAGCACGCCGGCTTCTTCTGTCCTGAAATATCCCCGCCGGAGGCTTCCATACCCGCCACCCTCACATGCGGAAGACGCCGAAGCGCGTCGGCTCGACGGGCGCGTTCAGACAGGCGCGCAGGGACAGGGCCAGCACCTCGCGGGTCTTGCGGGGATCGATGATCCCGTCATCCCAAAGCCGGGCGCTGGCG
>JAUNTV010000202.1:4504-5525 GCA_030538515.1 Paracoccus sp. (in: a-proteobacteria) | reverse complement strand
CTCGATCCTGATGCCGAAGGCCCCCTCGCGGTAATAACCCGGCTCGTTCGACAGGATCATGCCCTCGGCCAGCGGGATTTCCGACACGCGGCTGATGCGGGCGGGGCCTTCATGGACGCAAAGCGCCGCGCCCACACCATGCCCGGTGCCGTGGTCGTAATCCATGCCAGCGGCCCAAAGCGCCGCACGCGCCACCGCATCGATATCACGCCCCGAAAGGCCGCGCGGAAAGCGCAGCCGCGAGATGCCGATCATGCCTTGCAGCACGCGGGTAAAGGCGTCGCTGACCTCAAGGGGCATATCGCCCACGGCCATGGTGCGGGTGATATCGGTGGTGCCATTCGCATATTGCCCGCCTGAATCGATCAACAAAACCTGCCCTTCGGCAAGCGGTATGTTGCTGGCTTCGGTCACGCGGTAATGCGGCAGGGCGGCATGGGGGCCGACGCCCGCGATGGTCTCGAAGCTGATATCAAGGATGCCGGCCTCGCGGCGCATCTCTTCCAGCTTGCGGGTCACGTCGATTTCCGTCAGTCCGCCGGGGGCCACCCCGTCCAGCCAGCACAGGAACCGCGCCATCACCGCGCCATCGGTCAGATGGGCGGCGCGCATGCCGGCGATCTCGGCGTTGGTCTTGCAGGCCTTGGGCATGATCACCGGATCGTCGGCTTCGGCAATCGCCACGCCCTGCGCTTCAAGGGTCAGGAACACCAGTTCGGGGGCGGTGTTCGGATCGACGCGGACCGGGCCGGGCAGATCGGCCAAGGCTGTCTCGAACCCCTCAGGCGGCAGGATCGCGACCTGATTGCCAAGCGCGCGCCGGGTATCGGCGTCGAATTTCGCCGGATCGGCAAAGACCTGCACGCAGCCCTCGGTGTCGATCACGGCGAAGCCTAGCACCACGGGATTGCGCGGCAGGTCGCTGCCCCGGATGTTCAGCAGCCAGGCCAGCGAATCCGCCAGCGTGATCACCGCCGCCCCCTGCCCCGCATCGCGCAGGCCCTGCGCGATGCGGGCGCGT
>JAUNTV010000202.1:0-4494 GCA_030538515.1 Paracoccus sp. (in: a-proteobacteria) | reverse complement strand
CAGCCGCACAAGGCCCGAGGGCGGCGCGGGCCGGTCAGCCCAGACCTGATCCACAAGATTGTCCACCGGGATCAGGGTGAACCCGCCCCCCAGCTTCTCGCGCAGATCGCTGATTTCCCGATGCGTGTGCAGCCACGGATCAAAGCCCACACGCCCGCCTTCAGGCAGGGCCGCGCGCAGCCAGTCGGCGGGGCGCGTGGCCGGGAAATCGACCGCCGCGAAGGCGGAAGGGTCCAGTTCCGCGCGCGCCTGCACCTTGTAGCGGCCATCGACCAGAACGCCCGCCTGCGAAGCCGTCACGATGGCAATGCCCGCGCTGCCCGAAAACCCGGTCAGCCAGCGCAGCCTTGCATCGGCATCGGCAACATATTCGCCCTGATGCGCATCGGCGCGCGGGATCAGGAAAGCGTCCAGCCCCTTCGCGGCCATGGCGGCGCGCAGAAGCGCCAGACGGGGCGGGTGGGCGGCGGGCTGGCTGGATTGCTGGAATGTTTGCAGCATCGGGTTCTCCGGCGAAAGGGTCAGTGACGGGCCGGGCCGGGCAGCGGCGACCAGCCCGTGCCCTGCCAGAGATAAAGCTGATGCGGCATGATCGCATAGGCCAAATCCTGGGGCAGCGCTTCCATGATGCGGGCCATCTCGGCCATGGTCTCGGGCTGGTCGGCGTCACCGACGATCAGGATATTGCGTGCGGCGAACAGCCCCGCCAGCCGGCTGATGCCCCGTTCATCGCAAAGCTTGGCCCAGAAGGGATCGGCGAAGAACAGGCTGGCGTCGTAATTGTCGTCAAGCCTGACCTGATAGGGGCCATTCTCGGCCAAGGGGTTCAGCCGGATATCGCGCTGGCTGGCGTAAAGGCGCAGATTATCCGCCGCCTGCGCGTTCAGCGCGGCGTCATCCAGCCCGAGCGCCTTGATATCGCTGACCATGAGCTGGCGCATCTGCGCGGGCGTATCCCTGACAAGGATCATCACCAGCCCCGGCGCGACCTCGCGGTGCCATATCCGGGGGGCCTCATCCGCGGGGAAGCCCATCTCATTAAATTGCGCCTGCATGATGTCGATATAGCTGACGGGTTTCAGCACCGGCAGCATGATCCCTTCGGACATATCGGGGGCGGTCAGCATATTGTCGATGTAATGGGCCTGCGCGGCACCGTCCTGATGGCGCAGCGTCGCCAGCACATTGCCAAGCGAGATCTGCGCGCGAAACCCGCCCGCGAAAGTGACCGCCAGAAGATCGCTGGCGGCGTCGAATTCCGCCGCCTCGATGCCGGGACGGCCCTGCGCGATCCGGGTCAGCTTCGGGCCAAGCACGCTGGCAGAGACCAGATCATCCGCCGTGATCTCGATCCGGCGCGAGGGGGCAGCGGGCGCGGCATCGGCCCTGCCAAAAAGCCGCTTCAGAATACCAAGCATAAAAATCCCTTTCTTTCAGACGGGCGATCAATAGGCCCGTCTCATCCCTGCGCGACCCATGGCGCGCGCGCGCTGGCGCGGATCGGCTTCGAACAGGCCGGCAAGCTGTTCGGTCATCGCACCGGCAAGCTGTTCGGCATCCGTGATGGTCACGGCGCGCCCGTAATAGCGCGTCACGTCATGCCCGATCCCGATGGCCAGCAATTCCACCTGACGGCGCTTTTCGATCATGGCGATCACGTCGCGCAGATGCTTTTCCAGATAGTTCGCCGGGTTCACCGAAAGGGTGGAATCGTCCACCGGCGCCCCGTCCGAGATCACCATGAGGATCTTGCGCGCTTCCGTGCGCCGCGTCAGGCGGCGGTAAGCCCATTCCAGGGCCTCGCCGTCGATGTTTTCCTTCAGCAGCCCTTCCTTCATCATCAGGCCAAGGTTCGGGCGCACGCGCCGCCATGGCGCATCGGCCCCTTTATAGATGATGTGGCGCAGGTCGTTCAGGCGGCCGGGTGCTGCGGGGCGGTTTTCCTTCAGCCATTGCTCGCGGCTTTGGCCGCCTTTCCACGCCCGCGTGGTGAAGCCCAGAATTTCCACCTTGACCTGAGAGCGTTCCAGCGTGCGCGCCAGCACATCGGCGCAGATCGCGGCGATGGAGATCGGGCGCCCCCGCATCGAGCCGGAATTGTCGATCAGCAGCGTCACCACGGTATCGCGGAATTCGGTATCCTTTTCGACCTTGAAGGACAGGGGCGTGGTCGGGTTGGCCACGACACGCGCCAGACGGCCCGCGTCAAGCACGCCTTCTTCCTTGTCGAATTCCCAGCTTCGGCTTTGCTGCGCCTGAAGGCGGCGTTGCAGCTTGTTGGCCAGCCGGCTGACCGCGCCGCGCAAAGGGTCAAGCTGCTTGTCGAGATAGGCGCGCAGGCGTTCCAGCTCGGCCGGTTCGGCCAGATCCTCGGCGCGGATTTCCTCATCATAGGCTTGCGTGAATACGCGGTAATCGGGGGATGCATCGCTGACCGGGGGGGGCAGTTCCTCGGGCATCTCGCCGTCGGGCATGTCGCTGTCTTCGGCGAATTCTTCCTCGGCGCTATCGTCAAGGCTGACCTGTGCCGGACGCTCATCCTGCGTGCGTTCCTGACTGCGCTCGGGCGAGGCCTCGCTTTCATCCTCGCTGTCGTCGGAATCACGCGACTGGTTGTCGCCGGATTCGGGATCGGGTTCGGCTTCCTCGCTGGCATCGTCCTGAGGCTCGGCATCGGGGTCCTCGCCAAGCTGGTCGCCATAGCCCAGATCCTCGATCATCTTGCGGGCAAGGCGCGCGAAAGCAGCCTGATCGGCAAGGGTTTCGCGCGCGGCATCCAGCACATCGCCCGCCTGCTGGCTGATGAAGGGGCGCCACAGATCGGCGGCATGGGCGGCGGCGGGCGGCAGGGCGCGCCCGGTCGCGGCCTCGCGCAGAAGATAGCCCGCCGCCACCGCCAGCGGCAGATCGGCGGGCTGCCTGATCTGGCCGTATCCGCGCCGCTCGGCCTCGGCCCCCATTTTCGCGTCGATATTGGACAGCGCGCCGGGCATGTCGCGCGCGCCAAGGGCCTCGACCCGCGCCGTCTCGACCGCTTCGAAAATCTCGCGCGCCATGGGACCGGCGGGGGCGTATTTCGCATGCGTGGCGGCATCGTGATGGCGCAGCCGCATCGCCAGCGCATCGGCGGTGCCGCGCGCCTGCACGATCTCGTCGCGCGTCATGCGCCGGCTGATCTGAGGCAGCCGCATCGTATCGCCCGAAACGCCCGAGGGATCGGCCGAAAAGGTGATGGTCAGCTCGGCCTCATCCGCAAGGGCGCGGGTGGCCTCGGTCAGGGCCTTTTTGAACGGGTCGGCGGGGTTGTCATTCGGTTTCATGGCCCCGTTTTCGGCCAATCCGCGCCCCCTGTCGAGAGGGGAAACCTGGCGCCGCTTGCAGTAGCCCTGCAGAGGGCCTTCCAGCGCGGTCAGCCGGTCCAGATCGGCAAACGCAATGCCGGGCACATAGACCCTGCCCGTATCCTTACGCTCGACGCAATCGCCCGGCGCGTCACTGTCGGGGTTGGCCATGGCACAGGCCGCCCATCCCGGGCGGTCGGGATCAGGTCAAGGCTGACCTGGCGGGTGATGGGGCTGCCCTGCGCCGTCGCTGCCATGGGCAACAGAAAGGCAGCAAGAGGGGACAGGCACGCAATGGCAGACATGTGAAACCTTGGCAGGAGAAAAGCTTTGGTGAAGCGTGGCGCAGAATTTCCGTTCCGACATGCAGAAGATCGTAACTTTGCGCGATGCCCCGGCAGGCAGAGCAAGCGGCGGATCAGCGCGATTCCTGCAACGTCCTGGCAAGGCTGCCCAAACCTGCGTCCTATCGATACGCCGCCAAGTCCGGCAAGCGGACGATCAGCCCGTCACAAGCCGCCTGCTGTGCACCATATTGCCGGGCCGCTTGTGCGTCGCGACCCAATACATGCGCCGTGATCGCAACCTGCCAGCCGGGCACGCGCCCATGCGCGGCCTTCATCTGCCCGGGCGAGGCACCAAGCCGGTTTGCGGCAGCTTCAAAACCGCGCGCCATGGCCTGCCAGCCATCGCTGACATCGGCCGGATCGAAGCTTGCGACCTCATAGAGGTGATGCGCGTGGTAAAGCGCCGCGCATTCTGCCGCCGCAGCCGCTTCCTCGGCCTGCGCCGCCGTGCCCCAAACTGCGGCAGTCAACACGGCAGCAAGGCGCGCGCTTCCCATCACCCCGCCTTCGCCGCCGCGCTTTCGGGCAGTTCCTCATCGAACAGGCGCTGATAGAACTCGGCCACGGTCTGGCGTTCCAGCTCATCGCATTTGTTCAGGAAGGTCAGCCGGAAGGCATAGCCCACATTGTCGAAGATCCGCGCGTTCTGCGCCCAGCTGATAACGGTGCGCGGCGACATCACCGTGGACAGATCGCCCTGCATGAAGGCCGTGCGCGTCAGATCGGCCAGCGTGACCATCTGGCCGATGATCTTGCGGCCCTTTTCGTTGTTATAGGTCGGCACCTTGGCCAGCACGATGGCGGCC
>JAUNTV010000201.1 GCA_030538515.1 Paracoccus sp. (in: a-proteobacteria) | reverse complement strand
GCACCAGACGCGGCACGTTCTTGGCGATGATCGGCTCGCGGAAGATCACACCGCCAAGGATGTTGCGGATGGTCCCGTTCGGGCTGCGCCACATCTTCTTCAGGCCGAATTCCTCGACACGCGCCTCATCCGGCGTGATGGTCGCACATTTCACACCCACGCCATATTGCTTGATGGCATTGGCGGCATCGACGGTGATCTGGTCATCGGTGCGGTCGCGCTCTTCTATGCCCAGATCGTAATATTTCAGATCGATGTCGAGATAGGGCAGTATCAGCTTCTGCTTGATGAAATCCCAGATGATCCGGGTCATCTCATCGCCGTCGAGCTCGACGACGGGGTTGGCTACCTTGATCTTCGACATGAGGGGCCTCTTTCGGCTGGTTTCGCTTTGGCGGGGGTATAGACCCTCTCAACGGGAAAAGGAAGCCGGTATGCCGTTGCATACCGGTGACATGACCCGCTAGCGGCGCGCATCCGGCGATGCCGGATCGTCACCGGCATAGCCGAGGATATCGAACTCCGGCAAGGTGCCGACCCCGAACCCCTTGCCCGGAATGACATAGCCGACAAGGGTGGTGCGCGGGTTCATCACCACTTCCATCTGCACGATGACAACGCGCTGCCTTGCCTGCCCATCCTCGTGCCAGTCGGCCAGAGCCGGCAATCCCCGGTTCCAGTCGAGTGCGGAATGCCCGCCCGTCGAAAAGACCGCACAGCCCTTCTCGACATCCCCGGCACTTGCGACACTGCCGATAACGGCAGGCACCTCGCGCCAAAGCTCAAGGTCGATATCCGTCGGAATATGGCAATCCATCTTCACCCTCCTCAGGCGAAATACGCCGCCTCTGCCGCCCCCAAAGCGGCCATGCTACCCCTGAAGATAGCCGCGCGCCCGGCTGCCAAGCCAGTCCCAAAGCGCGGGCGATCCGCGCGCGATACGGCTGCCGACGCGCCCTGCCAACTGCTCCCATGTGACGCCAAACTCCGCCCATGTCCCGCCACCCGCCGCGATATTCAGCATCACCGGCTGCGCCCGGTCCAGAGATTTGGCGAAAACCGCATCCGGCGTCGCGTCGCCTTCGAACTCATCCCAAAGCGCGCGCAATTCCGCCCCCAACGGCACCGGCAGAAGCCCGAACAGCCGGTCGGCGGCCCGCGCCTCGGCCAGCATCTGCGCAGCCCCGTGATGGGTCGCGCCGCCATCGGCATGGATCGGCACGTCGCCGGTGTCGATCTCGACCAGATCATGCAGGATCAGCATGCGGATAACGCGCCCGATGCTGACCCCGGCCCCGGCCAGAGGCGCCAGAACAAGCGCGTAAAGGGCCAGATGCCAGCTGTGTTCGGCACTGTTCTCGCGCCGCCCGGACTGGATGCGGCTGGCGCGAAGAACCGATTTCAGCCGGTCGGCCTCGGCCAGAAACGCCAGCCTGCCCGCCCAGTCCGGTGCCACGCCACCCCCCTCCAGCAGGGCCCCGGCAGCGGCCATCGCTTCGGGCCATTCCTCGTGCAGCCGCGCCGCGCGGCCCACAGCCATATTGTCACGCACGATCCCGATATGGGCGGGCAAAGGCGCGGGCGACAACAGCACCTGAAAGACCGGCTGGACATGATCCATGCGCCGGGCGGCGCGCGCATCCGGGCTCACCCCCGCCTCGAATTCCTGCCATAGCGCCAACAGGCCCGCCCCATCGGGCAAGATCCCGAAGATCCGCGCCGCCGCCGCAGCCTCGCGCGCGGCAAGGCCGGGATCGAAAGCCAGATGAATCGGATGATCGCCGCAATCGATCTCGACCAGATCATGGATCACGATCATGGCTATCGCCCGATCTGACAGGCCGAACACCAGCCCCCAAAGCGCTACATGCCAACTGTGTTCGGCGCTGTTCTCGGGGCGCGCGCCATCCAGAAGCACATTGGCACGCTCGACCGATTTCAGCCGGTCCGCCTCGGTCAGAAAACTCAGTGCCGCGTCCAGGTCCATCTTCTGTCCGGAAATATCCTCGGGGGGGCGCGGGGGGCAGACAGCCCCCCGATACCCGGCCTTACCGCGACGACTCGGTCAGCCTGCGGCGCACATAGCCCTGCACCAGATCGATCATCGGTGCCATATGGGCCTCGTCATCGCGGAAGAAATGATCCGCCCCCTCGATCACCTCATGGCTTATGGTGATGCCCTTCTGCTCGCGCAGCTTGCCCACCAGCCCCTCGGTATCCTTCGCCGGTGCCACCCGGTCGGCCGAGCCGTTCACGATCAGCCCCGAGGCCGGACACGGCGCCAGAAAGCTGAAATCATAAAGTTTGGCCTGCGGTGCCACGCTGATGAAGCCGGTGATCTCGGGCCGGCGCATCAGAAGCTGCATGCCGATCCATGCCCCGAAGCTGAAGCCCGCGACCCAGCAATGCTTGGAATTGGGGTTCATCGCCTGCAGATAATCCAGCGCGGCGGCGGCATCCGACAGCTCGCCAATCCCCTGATCGAACTCCCCCTGCGACCGCCCGACGCCGCGGAAATTGAACCGCATCACCGTGAAGCCGATCTTGTGAAAGGCATAATGCAGATTATAGACAACGCGGTTGTTCATCGTCCCGCCATATTGCGGATGCGGATGCAGGATGATCGCGATCGGCGCATCGGCCTTGGGCTGAGGGTGATAACGGCCTTCCAGACGACCATCGGGGCCGGGGAAAATCAGTTCGGGCATCTGGGTCCTTCTCAAACCTGTTTCTTGACGCGCTCGACGGCGGCAACTATTTGCAAGACCCACAGATGTGATGCGAGACCGGCTTGTGCAAGGGCCACCTGAACCCGTGGCACTTAGCCCAAGGGCTGCGCATCCGTCAATATTTGCGGGCGGACGGATGGGTCCGGGGAAGCGGGGCGCGCGGATGAAACTTTCGACCAAGGGCCGTTACGGCATGGTGGCGCTAGTCGATCTGGCCTTGCAGCCCGAGACGGCACTGACCACGCTGGCCGATATCTCGGGGCGTCAGGACATTTCGCTGCCCTATCTCGAACAGCTTTTCGTGCGCCTGCGGCGGGCGGGGCTGGTCGAATCCGCGCGCGGGCCGGGGGGCGGCTACAAGCTTTCGCGCCCCGCGACCGAGATCCGCGTGTCCGAGATCCTCTCGGCGGTGGATGAGACCGTCAGCGCGCTGCATGTGGGCGCGGGCGCCTCGGGCGGGCTGTCGGGATCGCGGGCGCAGACGCTCTCGAACCGGTTGTGGCAAAGCCTCTCGGCGCATGTCTATGTGTTCCTGCATAATGCGACGCTGGCGGATGTGGCGAAGAACAGGTTGCTGCCCTGCCCGGCGGTGCCCGATATCCTTTCGGTCGTGGATGAACCGCTGGATCAACGGTCCTGATCGCGCGGGCCGGAAGGGGCGGGCATTATGTCGCGCCACCAGCTGATGTGAAAAATTCCCTCGCCCCCGCAAAATGGCGGCCAAACCGTCCTTATCTGCGCCGGCCCCTGCCCTTTCTGCGGAAAATGTTCTAGAAACCGGGCGATCCGCCATGCGAAGCCGTCACGAAGCCGGCCTGCGGGCTTCAATGATGGCCATATTTGCCCTAGATGACGCGAAGGACCCCATGACACTGGATATCGCCGTGACAGACGCAGCCCCCGCCCGACAGCGCATCAAGCCGACCCTGCCTGACGCGCAGGTCGTCACCTCGGTCCGGCACTGGAACGACCGGCTGTTTTCCTTCCGGGTGACGCGCCCCGCCAGTCTGCGCTTCCGCTCGGGTGAGTTCGTGATGATCGGGCTGATGGGTGATAACGGCAAGCCGCTTCTGCGCGCCTATTCCATCGCCTCGCCCAACTGGGATGAGGAACTCGAATTCTACTCGATCAAGGTGCCCGACGGGCCGCTGACCTCGAAATTGCAGCATATCCAGCCCGGCGATGAGATCATCCTGCGCCCCAAACCCGTGGGCACGCTGGTTCTGGATGCGCTTCTGCCGGGCAAGCGGCTGTGGTTTCTGGCCACCGGCACCGGCATCGCGCCCTTTGCCAGCCTGATGCGCGACCCCGAAACCTATGAGCGCTACGAACAGGTCATCATGATGCACACCTGCCGCAACGCGGATGAGCTGGATTACGGGCGCGAGCTGGTCGAAAACCTGCGCAATGACCCGCTTCTGGCCGAGCTTTACGGCGAGGATTTCCACAAGCGGCTGCTTTACTACCCGACCACGACCCGCCAGCCCTCGGCGCAGATGGGGCGCATCACGGATAATATCAGCACGGGCAAGGTCTTCGCCGATCTGGACCTGCCGCCGATGAACCCTGCCGAGGATCGCGCCATGATCTGCGGCAGCCTGGCCTTCAATATCGATGTGAAGGCCGTGCTTGAAGATCTGGGCCTGCGCGAAGGGGCCAATTCCGAGCCGCGCGAATTCGTGGTCGAAAAAGCCTTCGTCGGCGACGGGATCTGATCCTTCCGCCGCCCCCCCCCTGCAAGGCCATGAAAAGCCGGAACACGGTTCCGGCTTTTTGCATGCGCCCGGCCGCTGAGCATGCCGTTTCGGGGTTGAACGGTCACGACCGCACGCCCTCGCGCCCCCTGACAAGGCGGTAATGCGCCCAAAGCCCGCGCGCCGCCACCGCGCGCCACGGACGCCATGGCGCGGCCAGTTCGGCCAAGGCTTTCGGGCCGGGCCGCGCCTTGAGCCCGTAAAGATCACGCGCCGCTTCCTGAAGCGCCAGATCGCCCGCCGGAAAGGCATCGCTGCGGCCAAGGGCGAAGGCAAGATAGATTTCCGCCGTCCATTGCCCGATCCCCGGCAGCGCCATCAGCCGCGCGATGACATCGGCATCGGACGCCTTGCGCAGCGCCGCCCAGTCGGGTTCCGCCGCGACGATGCCCAGAAGATAGCGGATCTTCGGGCGCGACACCCCGCAGGCCCGCAGCCCGTCCTCGCCCGCGTCCCGGATCGCGCGGGCCGAGACCAGCCCCGCCGCATCCAGCCGCGCCATGATCGCGCCCGCCGCCGCAGTCGATATCTGCTGGCCGATGATCGCATCCAGAATCGCCCCGAACCCGTCCGCGCGCCGGCGCAAGGGCAGATCAAGCCCCGGCAGCGCGCGCGCCCAGACCGGGCAGACGGCGGCCAGATGGGCGCGCCCCTCGGCCAGATCGGCCCCGGTTTCGATCAGCCGCATGGCGTCATGGCTCGCGCCCCGCATCCTCGCGCAGCCGCGTCTCGAAGGCTTTCGAGATATGGGCGCGCAGGGCCGCTTCGGCAGCCGCGCCATCGCCGGTTTTCAGCGCATCGACGATCGCCTGATGCTCGGCCAGCGCGACCCTGGGCCGCCCCTCGACCGCCAGGGACGAGCGCGCCATCAGCGCCATATTGCGATGCACGATCACCAGTTGCTGCACCAGATAGCGGTTATGGGACGCAAGATGGATCTGGTGATGAAAGCGCCGGTTCGAGCGCGCCAGCGCGCCCGCATCGCCCAGCCGGCCCATATCCTCGTCGATCAGCGCCTGAAGGACGCGCAATTCCTCGGGCGTGGCATGGCGGGCGGCAAGGCGGGGGGCAAGG
>JAUNTV010000200.1 GCA_030538515.1 Paracoccus sp. (in: a-proteobacteria) | reverse complement strand
CGGCCAAGCTGATGGATACCGGCGGGCGCGTGTCGAAGTTCAAGAACAAATACGCCGGTCTGGGCTTCTAAGCCCCGGCCGTCAGCCGCAAGGACAGGAAGCGCCGCCCTTGGGGCGGCGTTTCCATTTGAAGGATCGGGATCATGCCCTTGGGATTACAGGACCGGTTGTCCGTCGGCAGGCTGTTTCGCGCCTATTGGTGGCAGGTCATGGTGACATGGGGCCTGACGCTGCTGGAAACGGCGCTGTTCGCGCTGATGCCGCTGCTGATCGGGCGCTCGATCGACGGGCTGGTCAAGAATGATTTCACCGCCTTCTGGCAATTGGCCGCAGTTCTTTCGGCGCTGCTGGTGGTGGCGACGCTGCGCCGGCTTTACGATACGCGGGTTTACGGCACGATCCGCGTCGATCTGGGCAAGGTGCAGGCGGCGCGTTCGGCCGCCGATCCGGTCAGCACCCGCAATGCGCGGGTGTTGATGGGGCGCGAGCTGGTGGATTTTCTGGAACGCACCGCCCCCGAGGCCATGGCTGCGGTCGTGCAGGTCATCGTGGCCGTGGCGGTTTTGCTGACCTTCCACGGCTATCTGGCGATGACCTCGGCCGGGGCACTGGTGCTGATGCTGCTGATCTATGCGGTTGCCGCGCCGCGCTTTTTCCGGCTGAACGGCGCGCTGAACGAGGCGTCCGAGGGCCAGGTCGCCGCCCTTGACAGCCACCGCCCGCGCCATATCGCCGCGCATTTCCTGCGGCTGCGCAAGCAAGAGGTGCGCCTGTCGGATACCGAAAGCATCGTCTACGGGCTGATCTTCACCGTTCTTCTGGCGATGCTGTGCTTCAATATCTGGTTCGCCGCGACGCGTCTTGGCGGCAGCCCCGGCACGATCTTCTCGGTCGTGGCCTATTCGCAGGAATTCCTGCAATCCGCCGTGCAGCTTCCGATCGCGCTTCAGGCGCTGACCCGGCTGCGCGAAATCAGCGCGCGCATCAGCCAGGTCAGCGAGACCGGGCGACACTGAACGCGCGCCACATCCCCGCCTCAGGCGGTCAGACGCCGCCACCATGAGGCACCACGCGCCACGCCCCGCGCCGCGCCACCAGAAGCGACCGGATAGCCGGTAATTTCGCGCCCGCCGCCATCGACGGTCACGCGCCCATCGCGCCAGCGCCGCAGCACCGGCCCCTGCGCGGTGCTTTTGCCCAGACGGATCGACGCCCATTGCGCGGGAACCCCTTCCTCGGGCAGCGCGAAACCGTCACGGCCAAGGCCATCGGGCACCGGGGTGTAATGGCCGAAGATGGGGAAGAACAAGGCGGTCATGTCATATCTCCCTTCAGAATTTTTCTGCGACATGGCCGCGCCCCGATTGTCTCGCCGGGATCGGCCCATCTGACACCCTTATCTCGACCGAGATTATCGTGTTTTTCAACAGAAAAATTTCAAGTGATTATTTTGAACTGAAATCAGACCGTTGCACCCGGACCCTCAAGCAGTTCCGCGCCTTTTCCACCCACAAGATCGGCCAGGCTGAGTGATTCGAGCAGCAGAAGATAGGACCAGAACACTTCCGCAAAGACGCGACGCAGCCGGCATTCGGCCTCATCGGTGCAATCCTCGCATTTCTGGTAAGCGCTGCGCGACAGGCAGGGCAGCGGTGCCAGCGGCCCGTCGATGCGGCGCAAAAGCGCCTCAAGCTGGACGGTTTCTGGCGCGCGCGCCAGCCGGTAGCCGCCCGCCCGCCCGCGGACGGATGCCAGCACCCCCTCCTTGCGGAGATCCAGAAGGATATGTTCCAGGAAACGCTTGGGCGCACCCGAGCGTCTGGCGATTTCCTCGATCTGAAGGGGTTTTGCGCCATTGCCGAACTCATCGGCCAGCACGATCAGCGCCTTCAGGGCATATTTCATCTTCTGGGTCAGCATGCCCGCAAGATATGGCATAAGCCTGTGCAAAATCAACTGAATCCCAAGCGGGAAAGACGGGATTGATCCCTTCCCAATCGCGTGATCGCCGCATATTGTCCCGCGACCTCAAGGCAGATGCAGAAGGCGATTCATGGCGCATATCATCGTCACCGGCAATGAAAAGGGCGGCTCGGGCAAATCGACCACCGCCATGCATGTGGCCACCGCGCTGGCGCGCATAGGCCACCGGGTGGCGGCGCTTGATCTGGACATCAGGCAGCGCAGCTTCGGCCGCTATCTTGAAAACCGCGCCCATTTCGCCGCGCGCGAGGGGCTGGATCTGGCCATCCCCACCCTTGGCGAAATCGCGGCGAAAAGCGGCAATGACACCGATTCGCTGTCTGGCGTGATCGCGGCCCTTGAACCCGATCATGATTTCATCCTGATCGACTGCCCCGGCTCGCATACGCGGCTGGCGCAGATGGCGCATATGCTGGCCGATACGCTGATCACGCCGCTCAATGACAGCTTCATCGATTTCGACCTGCTGGCGCGCATGTCGCCCGAGGGCAAGGTGCTTGGCCCCTCGATCTACGCCGAAATGGTCTGGGGGGCGCGGCAGGGGCGGCAGGCGGCGGGGGCGGGGCCGATCGACTGGATCGTCCTGCGCAACCGGCTTGGCACGCAGGCCATGCATAACAAGCGCAAGGTCGGCGCGGCACTGACCCAGCTATCGAAGCGGATCGGCTTTCGCGTGGCCCCCGGCTTCGCGGAACGTGTTGTCTTCCGGGAACTTTTCCCGCGCGGGCTGACGCTTCTGGACCTGAAGGATATCGGCACCGAGCAGCTCAGCATGTCCAATATCGCCGCGCGTCAGGAGCTGCGCGACCTGGTTCAGGCGCTGAACCTGCCCGGTGTGGTGGTGAATTTCTAGCCCGCCCTACAGCGCCCGCCAGCCGATATCGCGGCGGTAAAACCCGCCGGGCCAGTCGATTGCGTCCACCAGCCCATAGGCGCGCGCGCGGGCCTCGGCCAGCGTCGCGCCGCGCCCGGTGGCGGCCAGAACCCGCCCGCCCGAGGCCCGCATCACGCCCGCCTCAAGCCTGGTGCCGGCGTGAAAGACCATATGCGCGCCATCTTCGGGGACTGCATTCAGCCCCCTGATCTCGCTTCCTTTTTCATAATCTCCGGGATAGCCTTTCGTTGCCATCACGACCGTCAGGGCATGGTCATCGGCCCAGGTGACACATGCGTCTTCCAGCCGCCCCTCGGCACAGGCATGGATCAGGTCCAGTGCCTGCGCGCCAAGCCGCATCATCAGCACCTGACATTCCGGGTCGCCGAAGCGGACGTTATATTCCACCAGCCGCGCCTTGCCATCGGCGATCATCAGCCCCGCGAACAGCACCCCCTGAAACGGCGTGCCGCGCCGGGCCATTTCCGCCATCGAGGGGCGGATGATTTCATCCATCACCTGCTCTTGCAGGGCGTCCGTCAGCACCGGTGCCGGGGAATAGGCCCCCATCCCCCCGGTATTGGGGCCGGTATCGCCTTCGCCCACGCGCTTGTGGTCCTGCGCCGTGCCGATGGGCAGGCAGGTCCTGCCATCGGAAAGGATGAAGAAGCTGGCCTCCTCTCCGGGCATGAATTCCTCGATCACCACCTCGGCACCGGCATCGCCGAAGGCACCGTCGAAGATCATGTCGATGGCGTCATGGGCCTGCGCCACGGTTTCGGCCACCACGACGCCCTTGCCCGCGGCCAGACCATCGGCCTTGACGACGATGGGCGCGCCCTGCCCGGTGACGTAATCGCGCGCGGGTTGCGCATCCGAAAAACGCGCCCATGCGGCGGTCGGCGCGCCGCAGGCATCGCAGATTTCCTTGGTGAACGCCTTTGAGGATTCAAGCCGTGCCGCCGCCTGAGACGGGCCGAAAACCAGCACCCCCGCCGCGCGCAGCGCATCCGCGACACCGGCAGCCAGCGGGGCCTCTGGCCCGACGACGACCAGATCGATTGCGTTTTGCTGCGCGAATTCAGACACTTCGGAACGAGACATGATATCAAGATCAGCGCATTCCGCCAGTGCCGCTATCCCCGGATTGCCCGGTGCCACGATCAGCCGGTCGCATTTCGGATTTTGCCGGATCGCCCAGGCCAACGCATGCTCGCGCCCGCCGCTGCCCAGAATAAGAATGTTCATGACCGCGCCCCTTCACCCCTGCTGAGGCGGGTTCTAAGATCGCCTCTGATCCGTTACAAGACCCGAGCGCGGCCAGATTACGCCGGTCTTTGCAATTTTTTAAGGGAATCATGGCTATGTTCAATTGGCTCAAACGTATTCTTGGCGGCAGTGAAACAGGGGGGGCACACCCGACCGGCAATCAGACACAAACGGACCAGCCCCGGCAGGCGGATACCCACCCGACGGCTGCGGAAACCCATCGCCGCATGGATGCCGCATGGGCCCGGATCGGCGAAAGCGATGCCGATCTGCTTGGCTATATCGTGAACCCGCAATTCTCGGGCGCGCCGGCATGGCCGAACATGCGTCAGGCATTCCGGGTCGTTCGGCGGCCCGACAGCCTGATCATCGCCTCGGACGGGCTGGCCGATCCCGCGCCCGAACAGACCCAGGCCGATGATTTCAGCGGTTTCGGGGCCGAGGTCTATATCGAACTGCCCGGCCTGCAGGATCTGCCGCAGTCCGAGATCATGGCGCATTGGGCCTTCGGGCTGATCGAAAGCTTCGCGCAGAACCTTGCCGGATGGGGCGGGATCAACGCCTCGCTCAACCGTTACGGGGTGCTTTCGACCACGCTGCCGGTGCCTGCCGAACCCGCGCCCGGCTGGCTGGATGCGGAAGGCAACGTCGGCGTTCTGGTCGGCATCCCGGTAAAGGGGCGCGCCGAAACCGTCGATCTGCCGCTTGGGCCGGTGCGGCTGGTGGCGGTGACGCTGCTGACGCCGGATGAACTGGCCTTCGTGGCGGCGGGCGGGGCGCAGGCGCGCGCGCAACTGGTTCAGGCGCTTGGCGAAGCCGGGATCGGGCATCTTTCCATCGCCGGGCGTGACACTGTGATCTGACGATGGACCTTTTCGAAGACGATATCCCCGCCGCGCCGGAAGGCGGCAATGCCCCCGCGCTGAGTGTTTCGGAAATCTCGGGCGCGGTGAAACGCGTGATCGAGGGCGAGTTCAGCCGTGTGCGCGTGCGCGGCGAGATCGGGCGTGTCTCGATGCCGCGTTCGGGGCATGTCTATTTCGACCTCAAGGATGAGCGCGCGGTGCTCGCCGCCGTAAGCTGGAAGGGGCAGGCCGCGCGGCTGAGCCAACAGCCCGAGGAAGGGCTGGAAGTCATCGCCTCGGGCAAGCTGACCACCTTCCCCGGCCAGTCGAAATATCAGCTTATCGTCGACGAACTGGAACCTGCGGGCGCGGGCGCGCTGATGGCGATGCTGGAAAAGCGCCGCAAGGCACTGGCGGCCGAGGGGCTTTTCGATGCCGCCCGCAAGCGCCCCCTGCCCTTTTTGCCGCGCGTGATCGGGGTGGTCACATCGCCCTCGGGCGCGGTGATCCGCGATATCCTGCACCGTTTGCGCGACCGCTTCCCCAGCCATGTGCTGATCTGGCCGGTCGCCGTGCAAGGTGCCGCATCCGCCGCCGAGGTCGCGGCCG
>JAUNTV010000199.1 GCA_030538515.1 Paracoccus sp. (in: a-proteobacteria) | reverse complement strand
TCAACGACAACGATCTGGTTGCCGTCTCGGTCCTGTCGGGGAACCGCAACTTTGAAGGCCGGATCAGCCCGGACGTGCGCGCCAACTATCTGGCCTCGCCGCCCCTCGTCGTGGCCTATGCCATCGCGGGCGACATGAATATCGACCTCACGACCGAGCCTCTGGGCAAGGATCAGAACGGCAATCCGGTCTATCTCAAGGATATCTGGCCGACCTCGAAAGAAGTCGCGGATCTGGTCGATACCATCGTCACGCGCGAGATGTTCCAGAAGAAATATGCCGACGTTTTCAAAGGCGATGAGCGTTGGCAGGCGGTCGAAGTCACCGATAGCGAAACCTATGACTGGCCCGCCAGCTCGACCTATATCCAGAACCCGCCCTATTTCCGCGGCATGGCCAAGGAACCGGGCGTGATCTCGGATGTGAAGGAAGGCCGTATTCTGGCGCTTCTGGGTGACATGATCACCACCGACCACATCTCGCCCGCAGGCTCGTTCAAGCCCGACACCCCGGCAGGCAAATATCTGACCGAACGGCAGGTCGCGCCGCGCGATTTCAACTCTTATGGCTCGCGCCGTGGCAACCACGAGATCATGATGCGCGGCACCTTCGCCAATATCCGCATCAAGAACGAGATGCTGGACGGGGTTGAGGGCGGCTATACCAAAGGCCCGGACGGCCAGCAGGAAGCCATCTATGACGCGGCCATGCAATATGAAGCGCAGGGCACGCCCCTGGTCGTTATCGGCGGCAAGGAATATGGCGCGGGCTCCAGCCGTGACTGGGCGGCGAAGGGCACGAACCTGCTTGGCGTCAAGGCCGTGATCGCCGAAAGCTTTGAGCGTATCCACCGTTCGAACCTGATCGGGATGGGGGTCATTCCCTTCGAATTCACCGGCGGCGACACCCGCAAATCGCTTGGCCTGACCGGGGATGAGGTCATCACCATCGAAGGTCTGGGCGATGTCAAGCCGCTGCAAACCGTTGAAGCATCGGTGAAATATGCCGATGGCACCGAGAAGGTCGTGAAGCTGAAGGCCCGCATCGATACCGAGGTCGAGATCGACTACCTCAAGAACGGTGGCGTGCTGCATTACGTGCTGCGCAACCTCGCCGCCGAGTAAGACGGCGCAAGGCGACAGCGAACCCCCCGGCCCGCGCGCCGGGGGTTTTTTTATGCGCCATGGTCGCGCCACCCACCGCTTTCGGAGTATGCGGACGAGGGCCGGCCTGTTAGGCTGTGACCATTCAGCCGCACCGGGGGATTTCGATGATCGTCGACATTATCATGGGGCTTTTCATCCTTGGCTTTGCCTTTGACCGGGGGGCGCAAGGCACCATTTCCCAGGTAATGGCGCAGGATGGGGCTGCCCAGTTTGACAGCAGCCGTCCGGTCGAGCTGGACAATGATTTCGCGGAGATACTGTTCGAGGATCTGCGCTGCGAATACGCACCCGAGCCGACCCCCGTTCTGCGCCGGTTGATGGAGGAGGGGTTGATTTCGCCGGAAAATCGTGTCGATAGCCGGGGTTATGCCTGCTTTCCTTTCGCCGGGCCGGTGGGGCTGGCGACGCTCAGGATGACATCGGTTTGTGGCGGGGTCATGGATATGGCGGAAAGTGCCGAAAATCCCGATCTCTACCCGTCGGATGCGGAACTGGAAGATCGTGACCGCGTGCAGGTGCTTGCCTTCGGGATGGCTGAGCCGGTTGCGCTTATGATCGACATCTCGCGGGGGGTCTACGGCCCGCGCGGGCCCGATGAGATCGGCGTGCGCGAGCGGCTTTATACGATGATCCTGCCAGAAAGACCGCAGAGCGAGTTCTTCTGCGACCATGTTCTGGTCGGGAATATCATAAAGGCCAGGGCGGATGCGTCTGCCGGCGGGGGGCTGCCCGCGCCGGTGCCGTAAAGGCCTGAAAAGCCATATCGGGCAGTTCTTGTAAGGGCTGATATCTGAATGTTAGACTGGGGCCGGGCAGCATTTTCGGGATGGGGCGATGATTGTCGATATTATCCTGGGGCTTTTCATTCTGGGCCTTGCCGTCGAAGGGCGCGATGAGCATCATACCCCCCTGCCGATGACGCAGGCAGATATCGCCCGGCCTGACGGCGCTCCGGCGATCGATCTGGCCCCCGATCTCGTGGCGCTGGCGTTCGAGGAATTGCGCTGCACGCGAAACCCCCAGCCCACGCCCGTGCTGCGCCGGTTGATGGATGACGGGCTTATCCGGCCTGAAAGCCGCATGGATATCGAAAGCTTTTCCTGCTTTCCCCTGACCGGGGTGGCCAACCTGGGGCCGATTGCCATCGATTCGGTCTGTGGTGGCGTGCTGGACCCGGCGGAAAACGCCGCGAACCCCGATCTTTACCCGCCCAATGACCAGATCCATGATCACGAACGCTTTCAGGTGCTGGCATTCGGAAGCGATGAGAGAATGGATGACCTGCTGGATTTTTTCAACGGCATGTATGGCCCGCGCGGCGGTCATGAGATCGGCGTGACCAACAGCCTTTACACGCCGTCCGGCACGCGCAGCGAAATCTTCTGCGATGATATCCTGGCCGATGTGCTTGGCCCGGCCGAAGCAGAAACCGGCGTGCCCGCGCCACCCGCGCCGCAATAAGGGCGCTTACGGGCGAAACAGCGCCCCGATCCGGGTGGCCTCATCCGCCAGCCCCCATGGCGGGTTGATGATGAACATGCCCGATCCGATCATGCCGTGGCCTTCCTTCGCGGGCGGAAACCGGACCTCGGACGAAAGCGCCTCGGGGAAGGCCTGCCGCAGCCTGACCGCCATGCTGCCTTGCCGCCCGTCAGCCAGCAGCGGATACCACAGCGCCAGCGTGCCCACGTTCCATTTTCTTGCGATCTCCTGAAGGAAGCCGGGGATGGTGGCGTAGTCGTCTTTCATCTCATAGCTGGGGTCGACCAGCATCAGCCCGCGCCGGGGCATGGGCGGGGTGACGGCACGGGCCATGGCGAAACCGTCCTGGGGGTAAAGCTTCGCATCATCGGCGATGCGCGCCAGCGCCTCATGCTCGGCCGGGTGCAGTTCGGCCAGATGGGTGCTGTCGCCTTCGCGCAGGAAATATTGCGAAATCAGGGGCGAGCCGGGATAGGCATGCTTGCCGTAGCCCGCGCGCACCCATGCCAGCGCCCGCATCAGGGGATGATCGGGGGGCAGCCAGCCGCCTGCCTCGGCGCGGGTGATGCCGGCATCGGATTCGGCGGTCTTGCGCGCCTCGGGCGCGGCCAGATCGTAAAGCCCGCGCCCGGCATGGGTTTCGATATAGCTCAGCGGCTTATCTTTCGCGGTCAGGTAATCCAGCATCCATGCCAGCAGCGCATGCTTGTGCAGATCGGCCGCGTTCCCGGCATGGTAGATGTGCTGATAGGACAACATGGCGGCACTATCGCGCGGTGAGCCGAAAAAGAAAAGCGGCGGCGCCCAGGGAGGAGGAGGGGGCACCGCCGCATCAACGCCGGCCCGGGAGGAGGTGGGCCGCGTATGGGTGCGACACAGGCAGGGAGGAGGAGAGAGCCTGCATCGCGTTCGACAACCCCGGGGAGGAGGAGTGGGGCCGTCTATGGGGTGCGACACAGGCAGGGAGGAGGAGAGCCTGCATCGCTGACGTCTTGCCCTCAGGGGAGGAGGAGAGAGGGCCGACGTATCACACTAGCGGCGCCCCCGCAGGGAGGAGGAGCGCAGGGGCGCCGCTGTCACCACAAGGCCGGGGAGGAGGGTCGGCCTTGTCGTATTCTGGCGGCGGCACCTCCAGGGAGGAGGAGGGGAGGTGCCGCCTGAACCCGGACCCAGGGAGGAGGAAGGGTCGGGTATCTCTGTACTCTCTTACTTGCCCCAGGCCGCTTCGGTCGCGATCTGGCCGATCATGCTGCGATGAATGCCCAGATCGTCCAGTTCGCGCGCCGAAAGCGCCGACAGTTCGGTTACGGTCTGGCGATAGATGGCGCGACGGGCACGGGCTTCCTGCACGCGGGCAAGCAGACCCATGATGCCGGTGGCGGCAGTGCGTTCGTTGCGGGTGCTTTGGGTCAGGGTGTTCGTTGCGGACATCGTCTTGCTCACTTCATCTCTCGGTTCATCCTCGGCGCAGACTGTCTGTGCCGATGGGTTGAAGATGGGGGAATTGCTGCGATTGCACAATGAATATTCGCTCAATGCTGCCATGCAGAAAGTGCAATGCCGAGCGGGGGCTTTGCACTAATATGACGTATTTGTTACGGAAAATATTAAGGGATCGGCTGTCGGCGTCCGACATTTCCTGCCGATATGGTCAGGTTTCCTCCATTCCGCTGCGTGATGAGTTGTCAATTGATTAACCCCGTGGCAGGGGTTCCAAGTGACGTAGCGTCACAAAAAAACCTGCCCATAAATTGCTTTGTTGCCGCCCCGGCCCGATTCCGCCGCTTTCGCGGCACCGGCCCTTGCGATGACGTGCCGATTCCCCGATGCTCTGGCGGGGGCTGACCTTGCCCGGATGATCGCGCATCCGGGGGATTCCATGGCATGGGAAATTCCGGGAAATGGGGGCAGTGATCCGAATCACTGCCGCGTGATCCGCCGTGATTCGGAAGGGTTTCAGCCCGCCGCCACCGATCCTGCGGCGGATTTCGGCAGATATCCGACGGGAATTGGGATTTTCTGGGATATTGCGGCAAGCGCCTGATATACACCACATATAGTATACTGATGCCGAAAACCGCCTAAATTTGCGCAGGCTGACATTGCGGCGGCATTGTGTTCATGGCATGTTCACGGCGGCTCATCTTTGCTCACCGCTTTGCGACCCGTTCTTTTCCATTGCGTCCCATGAATTCCCATGGCATCACGGTCTCACGGAGACGGGCTCAAAGGGCGATCAAGACCCTGAAGGCGATAGCAGGCTTCATACAGGCACCCCGCTCCGACAAAGACGGTTCCCGATGTGCGAGCAGCACCTCCCCCAAGGTGGCACGCGGAACCAGCCCGCCAACGATGCGGGCCCCAGTGATGGGAACGAGGGCGGCGGATCGGGCAGTGGCAGCGGCCCGGTCCGCCTTTCTTTTCCGGCCAGCCCGGAAAGGAACGGCAGGATCGAAGGAGAGGCGGGCCCGTGGCGCGCAAATTCAGAGGCTCGGAAGAGGTAAAAGTCGATGGCAAGGGGCGCATGTCGATCCCGGCCCGCTTTCGCCGTATCTTCGAAGCCGGCGATCCTGACTGGAACCCCTCGGAACGCGTTCGCATGATCGTGGTCTACGGCCCGCAAAGCTGGAAGAAGCTGGAATTCTACACCGTCGCCGCCGCTGAACGCATCGATGATGAGATCGACCAGCTTCCGCGCGGCTCTCAGCAGCGGATATGGCTGGAAACCCTGATGAACGGGATGGCGACCGAGGCCGAGATCGACACCGATGGCCGCCTGGTCCTGCCCCAGAAGCTGCGCGACAAGATCGGGCTGGAGAACGAGGCCTTCTTTACCTCGAAGGGGGATTTCATCGAGGTCTGGAGCCCCGGCAACTTCTCGGAGGCCAGCGGCTCGCTGGAGGCTTTCATGGCCCGCTTCCCCGCCGATTTCGACCCGCGCAGCTTCCTTTCA
>JAUNTV010000198.1 GCA_030538515.1 Paracoccus sp. (in: a-proteobacteria) | reverse complement strand
CGGATCGGGGGCGACCCCCGTGATCGGCATCCAGCCGGGCCGTATCCTGACCGACCACCTGATCAGGGATATCGCCGCAACCGATGGCGACCGCCGCCCCGACCCCGCGCATGATCTGGCGCGGATCAGCATCGTCGAACGCCACGGAAAGAACGGCAATATCGCCAATGGTTTCGTGCGCGGCTTCGGCATGACGGCGGGGGCCATCGGCTCGACCGTGTGTCACGACCATCACAATCTTGCGCTTGTCGGGGTGGATTACGCCAGCATGACCCGCGCCGCCGAACGCCTGGCCGAGATCGGCGGCGGCTTCGTGGTGGTGCGTGACGGCAAGGTCATGGCCGAACTGGCCCTGCCCATCGCCGGGTTGATGAGCGAGGCCCCGTTTGAGACCGTCCATGACGCGCTTGTCGATCTGCGCCGTGCCGCGCGCGATCTGGGCGTCACCCTGCACGAACCCTTCCTGCAACTCGCCTTTCTGGCGCTGCCGGTCATTCCCCATCTCAAGATCACCGATCTCGGCATGGTCGATGTGGACCGTTTCGCGCTGCTCGACGACCCTCCCCCAACCAGAGAAAACCCATGATCCTGACCGTGAACGACATGACATGCGCCCATTGCAAGGCCGCCATCGAAAAAGCCGTGACCGATGCGGGCGGAACCGCCCAGATCGACCTGGAAACGAAAGAGGTTCGCGTCACCGGCCTCGACCCCGTTCAGGCCGAGGCGGTGATTCGCGCCGCCGGATATTCGCCCCAACCGGGCTGACACAAGATATGGGGGCGGCGGGGCGCCTGCCCCCGAAGCCTTCCCTCAGCGAAAGATTGAGCGCGGGCGCGGTTCTTGCTATTCTCGCGCCACAAGGGGCAGGCCACGCCGCCCCCAATAAAGCCGACAAGGCGTTTCAGGCAGATCTGAGGAGACAGAGATGAACCGCATTCTCATTGCCGCCGCGGCAATCATCATGACCGCGCCCTTGGCCATGGCCGGCCCGATCGACAGCGCCTGCGTGCGCTCCGAACGCGGCGCGCGCCAGCCCGCGCTTTGCGGCTGCGCGCAGCAGGTGGCCAATCAGATGCTGACCCGCTCGGATCAGCGGCTGGCCGCGACCTTCTTCCGCGACCCCCACCGCGCGCAAGAGGTCCGCATGTCCAAGCGCGCATCCGACAACGCCTTCTGGGCCCGCTACCGCGCCTTCGCAAACGCCGCCGAATCCTACTGCCGCTGATGCGCATCACCGTCCTGACGGGGGCGGGGATCTCTGCGGAAAGCGGGCTGCGCACATTCCGCGCGGCAGATGGCCTGTGGGAAGACCACCGTATCGAGGACGTGGCCACGCCCGAGGCTTACCGGCGCGATCCCGCCCTTGTGCATCGCTTCTATAACACGCGCCGTGCCGCTGCGGCCGAAGCCCTGCCCAATGCCGCGCATCTGGCCCTGGCCGATCTGGCGCGCCGGCATGAACTCACGCTGGTGACGCAGAATGTCGATGATCTTCATGAACGCGCCGGCTCGGCGCAGGTCATCCATATGCACGGCGCGCTGAACAGTGCGCTATGCGCGGCCTGCGGGCATCGCTGGCCAAGCCCGGCGCAGATGGACGTCCAGACCCTTTGCCCCGCCTGCGGCAAAGCCGCCGCGCGCCCCGATATCGTCTGGTTCGGCGAAATCCCCTATCACATGGAACATATCTTCGCCGCGCTGGAAAAGGCCGATATCTTCGCTGCCATCGGCACCTCGGGGAATGTCTATCCGGCGGCGGGCTTCGGCCAGCATGCCAAGCGCTGCGGCGCGCAATGCGTCGAGATGAACCTCGAACGTTCCGCCGTCAGCCGCGATTTCCACGACCACCTGACCGGCCCGGCCACGCAGATCGTGCCGCAATGGGTGGAAAGCCTCGGCTGAGAAGCCGCTAATCCAGCGCCGTGACTTCGATCAGGTGATCCATGGCGAAGGCCGGATCGGTGCAGCCTGCATCACCCACGATCTTCGCCGGCACGCCCGCGACGGTCTTGCAAGGCGGCACATCGGCCAGCACGACCGAACCCGCCGCGATCCGGCTGCACCGGCCCACGGTGATATTGCCCAGAACCTTCGCCCCCGCCCCGATCAGCACCCCATCACCGATCTTCGGATGGCGGTCGCCATGGGCCTTGCCGGTGCCGCCAAGCGTCACCGAATGCAGCATCGACACATTATTGCCGACCACCGCCGTTTCTCCGATGACGATGGAATGGGCGTGATCCATCATCACCCCGCGCCCGACCCTTGCGGCCGGATGCACATCGACGCCGAAAATCTCCGAGCAGCGCATCTGCACGAAATAGGCCATTTCGCGCCGCCCCTCGTTCCATAGCCAGTGACCGATCCGGTAGGCCTGAAGCGCCTGAAATCCCTTGAAGAAAAGGAAAGGCTGCATCAGCCGATGCGTGGCCGGGTCGCGCTCATAGACCGCGCGCAGATCGGCCTCGGCGTCAGAGATCAGTTCAGGGCGCGCGGCATAGGCCGTATCGGCGATCTCGCGCAGAAGCTGCGCGCTCATCTCGCCCGAGGACAGTTTCATCGCAAAACGGTAAGCCAGCGCCGATTGCAGATTGCCATGATGCAGCAGCCCCGCATGGATCAGCGACCCCAGCAAGGGCTCTTCGGCGATGGCCTCGCGCGCCTCGCTGCAAATCTGCGCCCAAAGCGCCGCGCCGCTCAGCGGCACGGCTTGCGCGATCTGCGCTTTCGCGGGACTGTTCATGCGCGTCTCCTTTTGCGGCTCAGCCTATCGCAAAGCCGGGGCGCAGGAAACCCGCAAGCGTGCCTTAGCGTGGCAGCGTCACTTCCAGCCAATGTGCCGCGACATGCAGCTTGCCGCCGGCGAATTCGCCCCCGGTCGCGGTCAGGATCACCGGCTCCGGCGCCCAATAGGTGACGGGCTGCGACAGCATCCCCCGCGCCCATGAACCCTGCCCCAGCCCCAGAAGCTTGCCGAAACGGTCCTCGGCCAAAGCAGTGCCCATGGCCCAGCCTGACAGGGTGCCCGTGATCGCTTCGGTCACGCGCGCCGTCACCCCGATGACCATGGCCGCCTCGGGGATGATCAGCGGCGTCGTGACCACAGCCCCCGGCGTGACGGTGACGACGGCTTCCCCGACGCGCGCGACCAGGCCCGCGCCAAAGCCGCCCATGGTCAGCGCGCCGGCGACCCAGCCCGCGCCGTCATGGATCGCGGGCGCGCCCTGATCGGCGATAAAGGCACGCATGCCCGCCAGAGCTTCGGCAAAGACCCAGCCCCCGTTCACCGCAATCGCGATACGTCCGCCCTGCCCCGCCCATGCGCCACCCGCGCCTTGCGGCACACCGTAGCATGTGCCCGCAAGCGCCGATGTCGGCGGCGTGGCCCGGCTGGTGCTCAGCAGCACCAGATTGACCAGCCCGTCCAGCCGTGCCAGCGATTCGTTGACGGTGACGTGTTTTTGCGCCTGCGCGGCCTGCACCAAGGGCAGGCCAAGGCGTTGGGTTTCCTGATCGCTCATCAGAAGCTCCTTGTGGTAAAGGGTCCGGGTCCGTATTCATCCGAAATCTGCGCGACCGATACGCGCAAGCCGCCCTGACCGGCGCGCCCGGCCCATTCGGACGGCAAGGTCAGCGCGGGCGTGCCGGTCTGGAACTCACGCGCCTCAAGTCCCGCTTCCAGACGGATCAGATAGGCCTCGCGCGCCTCGGCCAAGGGCACATCGCGCAGGTCCCAGCGATCACCCGACAGCCGCGTGCGGCGCGTCCAGCTGAGCCGGTCGCCCGACAGCCGCAGATGGCAGGGGGAAAGCGGCCTCAGCCCCGCGCCGCGCGTCTCGGTCACATGCAGCCCGTAGCTGGGGTCGTCGACGCCGCGCGTGGCCGGCCCGATCCGCCAGAAGCGTTGCTGACCCAATGCAGCCGGGTCCAGCGAAAGCGGGCGCAGCGCCTCGTCAAGCACGACCACCATCGCCCCCACCGGCCAGTGATCGGGCATCATCGCATCCGTGCCGAACTGCCCGCGCAGACGCTCCCTGAGCGACCAGAGGTTTTCCTCAATCAGATCGGCGCGGGCGAACTGAAACACCTCCCACCTGTCGGGTTCTCCCGAACCGATGGCCACCAGATTGGCCCCCTGAAGCAAGGCGGCCGGCGTGCTGCTGGCCAGAGTGCCGCCGCCGAACCGCACCAGAAGCTCGGCCCCGCGATCCAGCAGCCCCGGCGCGGCGCGCGCCAGCGGGGTTTCCGTCAGCCCGATCATCGCGCCTGTCGGCAGCGTGGTGTTCAGCGCGAAATCGCTGTCCTCGCTGGCCGAGCCGTAAACCGCGACCGCGCCAGGCCATGGCCGCGCCGCCACCGCGACATGGGGCGCATGCGGCGCTTCCGAACCGCGCATCAGCGGCAGATCCATGATCACCGGCCAGACCGGCATCGGCGGCCGGTAGCGCGGCACCGCGATGCCGCCACTACCCTGATCATCGACGGGCCGGTAAACCCCCATCGACGGTGATCGCGCCCGCGCGCTCTACCCGGTCGATGCGCCAGCGGCGCGGGCCCGCATCGCCATGGCGCGTCAGCTCCACCACATCACCCGGCCCCAGGTCGCCTTTCGACGGCGGTAGCCGGAACCGGATCGTCTCGCGCGAAAGCTGCGCCTCGGCAAGCCAGCGCTCGGCGGTGCTTCGCGCCTCGGGGACGGTCAGCGCCAGCGCCGCCTCGGTGTCCGAGACCGCAGGCGAAGGGTCGCCCGGCAATGCCGCCTCGACGGTCGAGGTCGCATAGCCGCCCTCTGCCGCGATATGGGTCAGCCGCACCCGCCCGGCCAGTTCGGCAGCGGCGCTGCGCACCGTCTCATGCGCGCCCTGGTCCAACTCGGCCAGATCATCTTCGGCCAGCCGGGCACTGCACCAGCCGTCGCGCATGGTGAACCGCAATACCCCGTCGCGTTCGATCGCATCGAAGCCGTAAGCCAGCATCAGGGGTTGCAGGCTGGCGCGCGCGGTCTCTGCCCCGCCCGCCGCATAGCCGCGCACAACCCCCGAAAGCCCCGAGACATCGATATCCCGCACGCCCGCCTGCGCGCAGATATCCGCCACGACCGAGGCCAGAGCCACCGCCCCCGCCCGCCCGTTCAGCCAATGCCCGCGATCCCATGCCGGGCCGTCCGACCACAGATCAGGCCGCCCCGGAAAGGCCGGAAAGGGCCGCGCATCCCAGCACCAGACATGGGCGCGCGACAGATCCACCATCGCGCCGCCATAGCTGCCTTGCGGATTATGCGCAGGGTCCGACCAATAGCGCGTCATCGCCCGGACATAGGCCGCCTGAACGGCATCGTCGCGCGCCCCGCTGGAATAATGCGGCAAGGCGGATTCCGAACTGAAGGCATCAAGGAACTTGTTGGGCTGGTTCGTCGCCTTGTCCAGCGCCGCGCAGCCCATTTCCGTGAACCAGATCGGCTTTGATCGCGGAACCCATGCCGTCGGCTCCGCCTGTCTTTCACCACCCGGCCGGTCGTGATGCGGCCTGCCCCACCAGTTCGCCAGGTCCTTGCAGCGCCATATCCACGGCTCTTGATAAGCGCCATCTGTGATCGGCGTGCGGATCTGCGCGTCCCGATGGGCGGGATCGGCGTAATACCAGTCGT
>JAUNTV010000197.1 GCA_030538515.1 Paracoccus sp. (in: a-proteobacteria) | reverse complement strand
CCGGGCGCGCGGCCATGCTGGCCAATCCGGGTTTCGGCAAATACCTGACCGATCACATGGTCACGATTCGTTATTCCGCCGAAAAAGGCTGGCATGATGCCCGCCTTGGCCCGCGCGAAGATCTTAGCCTGAGCCCGGCGACCATGGTTCTGCATTACGCCGGCGAGATTTTCGAGGGCATGAAGGCTTACCGCCTGCCCGACGGTGGCGCGGCGCTGTTTCGCCCCGATGCCAATGCACGCCGCTTCAACAATTCCGCCGCCCGCCTTGCCATGGCCCGCATCCCCGAGGATCTGTTCATCAATGCGGTGCGCGAGCTTGTCAGCGCCGATCGCGGCTGGATTCCCGGCGATGGCGAGGCCTCGCTTTACCTGCGTCCCTTCATGATCGGGACCGAGGTGGCGATCGGCAACCATCCCTCGGACAGCTTTCTTTTCGCGGTGATCGCCTCGCCGGTGGGGTCCTATTTCAAGGGCGGCGTTTCGGGCGTTTCGGTCTGGGTGTCGGAAAACTTCACCCGCGCCGCGCCAGGCGGGACGGGGGCCGCGAAATGTGGCGGGAACTATGCCGCAGCCCTTGCCGCACAGGCCGAGGCCGCCCGCGAGGGCTGCGAGCAGGTCGTCTTTCTGGACGCCGTGGAGCGCCGCTGGATCGAGGAACTGGCCGGGATGAACGTGTTTTTCGTCTTCGATGACGGCACGCTTCAGACGCCCCCCCTGACCGGCACGATCCTGCCCGGCGTGACCCGCGATTCGCTGATCACGCTGGCGCGCGACAAGGGGATGACCGTCAATGAAGCCCCCTATTCCATTGACGACTGGCGGCGCGACGCGGCCTCGGGTCGTCTGGCCGAGGTCTTCGCCTGCGGCACCGCCGCCGTGGTCGCCCCGATCCAGCAACTGAAGGGCAAGGGGTTCGATCTGAAGATCGGCTCGGGCGGGATGGGGCCGATCACCGCCGATCTGCGCAAATCGCTGACCGATATCCAGTTCGGCCGCGCGCCCGATCCCCATGGCTGGAGCATCCGGCTGTTCTGACCCCCGCCGGCCCGATGCCGCGATCCCAAGGGAGCTCGCGCCATCGGGCCGGCCCCGGCAAGGCCAGGCGCAAAAAGAAGTGGGCAAGCCCCCGCCGTGTCAGCGCAAGGCAGTTGCAACCTGTCACTTCACTTCGGGTCTCGCCGCGTTTACGGAAACCGCGCATCGCCCGCTATGTTCGGGTCGCATCCCCGGTCAAGGTGCTGGCCGGGTCGTCTGCTTCAGTTCCCGCAGATAAGGATAGTATAGCCAGCCACGCCGATCCCATCTTCCGCTGCGCGCAAAGCGTTATGCCGCTTGGTCAGAGACGCAATGTCATCGGACGCGTTCGTCCCAATGATGCGCATGGGTTCGCCTGACGGCTTGAGGACCGGCGATGAAACGCGGCACGATACGGCCGCATCGTCAACACCTACAGGTCGGTCATCGCCCTTGTTTCAGCTGTCATATCATGGCGTTGAATAAGGCCAGAACCTGGGCGGGCGCGACCCGGATCGGGATGGACTTGGCGGCGGGGGTGCCGGTGAGCGCGTCGTGATGCTCGAACGGCATCAAGGGGTTGAGTTCGGGGAAATAGCCCGCCGTGGAGCCGCGCGGCAGCGGATATTCCAGCGCGGTCAGGCCCTCGACGCGGCGGGTGCGGCTGTCATCGCTGATGGTTTCGACCGTCACGCGGGACTGGTGGGCGATGCCGCGCGCGGCCATGTCAGCGGCATTCATGAAGATCACCATCCGGTCGCCCTGAATACCCCGATAGCGGTCGTTATGGCTGTAGATCGTGGTATTGAACTGGTCATGTGACCGGATCGTCGCCAGCCGCAGCATATCCGTATCAGCCACCGGTTCGTCCAGATCCAGCCCCGGCACGGTCAGGAAATTCGCCTTGCCGTTGGGCGTGGCCCAGACCCTGCGGCGCGGGGGGATGTCCAGATGGAAGCCCTCGGGCGGCTGGATGCGGGCGTTGAAATCGGCGTAAATCGCGGGATAGACATCGGCGATGCGGTCGCGGATCAGGGCGTAATCATGGATGTAATCGGCCCATGGCACCACACTGTCCGGCAGCGTCGCCATGGCCATGCGGCAGGTGATTTCAACCTCGGTCAGCAGATCGGGTGAGGCAGGTTCCAGCGGACCGCGAGAGGCGGTGACGTTGGACATCGCGTCCTCGATGGTCACGAATTGCTCGCCCTTATTGGTGCGGATCACCTCGGACCGCGCGATCACCGGCAGGATCAGCGCGTCGCGGCCATGGACCAGATGGCCCCGGTTCAGCTTGGTGGCGATGCCGACGGTCAGATCAAGGCCGCGCATGGCGGCCTCGGCACGCGGCGTATCGGGGACGGCACGGATGAAATTGCCGCCCATGCCAATGAAAACGCGGGCAAAACCGGCCTCCATCGCGCGCAGGGCGTCCAGCACGTGATGGCCATGCGCGCGCGGCGGCTGAAAGCCAAAGACCTGTTCCAGCCGGTCCAGATAGGCGGGGGTCGGCATCTCGTCGATGCCCACGGTGCGGTCGCCCTGCACGTTGGAATGGCCCCGGATGGGCGCGATCCCGGCACCGGGTTTTCCGAAATTCCCCTTCAGAAGCAAAAGGTTCGCCAATTGTTGAAGCAGTTCCGCGCTTTTCTGGTGCTGGGTCAGGCCCATGCCGTAAGCGATCATGGTCGCCCCTGAATCCGCATAGATCTGCGCGATGCGGCGGATCTGCGCCTCGGCCACGCCGGATGCGCTTTCAATCGCACCCCAGTCCTGCGCCATCAGGTCGGTGCGAAGTGCCTTGATCCCGGTGGTATGCTCGGCGATGAAGGCGTGATCCAATGCGTCCGCCTCCAGCAATGCGCGCATCATGCCTTTCAGCAGCGCCAGATCGCCGCCGATCTTCACCTGCACGAATTCGCTGGCGATGTCGGTATGGCGCAGCAGCGCCATCTGGCGCGCGTCCTGCGGATCGGTGAAGCGGATCAGCGCGCGCTCCGGCATGGGATTGACGACGACGATGGGCACGCCGCGCTTGCGGGCATCCACCAGATTGGTCAGCATCCGGGGCGAGTTCGTGCCGGTATTCTGCCCGAAGATGAAAATCGCCTGCGCGGCGTCGAAATCCTGCATCACCACCGTGCCCTTGCCGATGCCGATGGCGGGCGGCAGGCCCCGGCTGGTGGGTTCGTGGCACATATTGGCGCAATCGGGGAAGTTGTTCGTGCCATATTCGCGCACGAAAACCGACAGCAGGAAGGCGGCCTCATTCGCGGTGCGCCCCGAGGTGTAGAACTCGGCCCGGTTCGGATCATCAAGGGCGCGCAGATGCCGGCCGATCAGCGCGAAGGCATCATCCCATGAGACAGGGACATAGTGATCGCTGGCCGCATCATAGCGCATCGGCTCGGTCAGGCGGCCCTGCATTTCAAGCCAGTAATCGCTTTGGGCGGCCAGATCGGTAACGCTGTGGGCGGCGAAAAACGCGCGCGTCAGGCGGCGGGCCGTCGCCTCATGCGCCAGCGCCTTGACGCCGTTTTCGCAGAATTCCAGCTTCTTGCGATGGCCCGGATCGGGAAAGGCGCAGCTTGGGCATTTGAACCCGCCGGGCTGGTTCATCTCCAGCAGCGCACGAGAACCCTTCCCGACAACGCTTTGTTCGATCAGCACTTTCGCCGTGGCCGCCGCCGCACCCCAGCCGCCGGCAGGATGGGGATATGGGGTATAGCGGGGCTTTCTGGGGGCCATCGGCACGGTCCTTGATCGGGTTTGCAGCAAACTTACCCGAGCGTGCCCGCAAATGCCAAGAGAGTAACGGGCCAGGCGTGCCTTGCGCCCGTCCATTCAGGGAAACGGCGCGTGATGGCAATCGCCGTTCCCGACACGGTTTCCCGCATAAAAGGGCCATGCCATACGCGGGAAGAAATCATCGCGCATGCCCGCGCCACTCAAAGGGAAGACCTTGCTGGTCGGGGCGAGAGGATTCGAACCTCCGGCCTACGGTACCCAAAACCGTCGCGCTACCAGGCTGCGCCACGCCCCGACGGCCCGCTTCTAGCCCGAGATGCCGCGCAGGAAAAGCCCTAACCCGCGGCGTAATGTCTTCCGCTGCATGAACCCCGAGCAGATGGCAGGGGTCGGGCCACACAACCACTGGATGACGGTCGCGGCGAGGGCGCAGGCCGGAAGGAACAGGATCGGGCAGTGGTCGCAGCGCGTGGCGATACGCCTTCAGTCCTTGAGGCGGGCGAACCTGTTCTCGATCCTGTGGTCATTGCGATTGTTGTCGTGCAGGATCGGTGCTTTCCGACCGATACATGAGGGGGATGCATCGCGAAATCCCCGTCTCGATCAGGGCACTGCGGAAGTGGTCGGCGTCACAACCCCGGCCCCCGAGCAGGGCGGTCGCCTTCGCGAATGGATGACAGCAGCGCCCGTGCATCGATGTCGTCTGAGGCTGGCCCGCCGAATCGGACAAGGCGGCGTTGGTGGAATATCTCGACGTCATGCCGGTTGAAATGCGGCGGCACCGGAACACAAAGCGCTGCTTCGGCGTCTCTGTCCTTCCGTCACTCTGCGCAGATGCACGCATGCGCTTGATCGCGTTTTCGAGACCGGCGAGCCGCGCAGCTGCGCCGGGCTTCAAACCCTCGCTGTCACGCCAGGCAGTCCTAAAGCGTGCTGATGCGCGAGGGGATGATGCGGGTGTATTTGGTGCCCTCGACCGCGGCGCCGGCCATGATGCCGGTATCGCCGAAGATCATGGCCACGATCGGCTTGTCGCGGGTGATGGTATCGGCGCCGAAGCTCAGCCCGTTGGCGGGCAGGGCGTAGAATGCCTCGGCCCCGGCGACCCAGCCGGCGGCAGCGCGGAATTCGGCCAGGGCCGGGGCGGTCTGGAAGACCAGCACCTGCGCATATTGCCGCGCGCCGAGTTGCAGCCCGACCGAGGCCTGCGCGGCGGAATAATAATCCACCGTCTGCCCGCGCACGCGCAGCGCGCCTTCGCCGTAAGCACCGCCGATGCCAAGCCCCGCCTGGCTCATCACCGGGATGACCAGCACGCCATCGGCCCCCTCGATCATGGCGCGCGCGCCGGGATATTGGGTCAGCAGCTCGTTGAGCGTGCCGTTCACCCGCCCCTCAAGCACCTGGGTCGCATTCACGGCGGGGCTGTTATTGCACGCAGCCAGCGCCAGTGCCGCGCCGCCGGCCAGAAAGCCGCGCCGGCTCAGCACGCCGTGCTGCCCCCCCTTCAGAACCTTGTGTATCGCCATGCTCGGACCCCCTTCATTTCGGGGAAGGTTAACGAAATCCGCGCGCTCAGGCCAGAGCCTCGGCGACCTCGGGGGCGAAGTAGGTCAGAATACCGTCGCATCCCGCGCGACGGAAGGCGAGCAGGCTTTCCAGCACCACCTCGCGCCCCAGCCAGCCCTGGCGGATCGCGCCCTCGATCATCGCATATTCGCCCGAGACCTGATAGGCGAAGGTCGGCGCGCCGAAGCGGTCGCGGACATCGCGGCAGATGTCCAGATAGGCCATGCCCGGCTTGACCATGACCATATCCGCCCCTTCGGAGAGATCGCGCGCCACGCAGCGCAGGGCCTCTTCACGGTTGGCGGGGTTGATCTGATAGGTCTTCTTGTCGCCCACC
>JAUNTV010000196.1 GCA_030538515.1 Paracoccus sp. (in: a-proteobacteria) | reverse complement strand
GCCTCGCAGATGATCTCATACGAGGTCTCGATGGGGCTGATCATCATCGGGATCATCATCTCGACCGGCTCGATGAACCTGACCGCCATCGTCGAGGCGCAGCGCGGCGCGGGCCTGCTGAGCTGGTACTGGCTGCCGCATCTGCCGATGCTGGTGCTGTTTTTCGTCTCGGCGCTGGCGGAAACCAACCGCCCCCCGTTCGATCTGGCCGAGGCCGAATCCGAACTGGTTGCCGGCCATATGGTCGAATACGGGTCGACCCCTTACCTGCTGTTCATGGCGGGTGAATATATCGCCATCTATCTGATGTGCGCGCTGCTTTCGATCCTGTTCATGGGTGGCTGGCTGTCGCCCATCCCCGGCCTGCCTGACGGTGTGCTGTGGATGGTGCTGAAGATGTGGTTCTGGTTCTTTATGTTCTCGATGGCAAAGGCGATCGTGCCGCGCTATCGCTATGACCAGCTGATGCGGATCGGCTGGAAGGTGTTTCTGCCGCTTTCACTGGGCTGGGTCGTTCTGGTGGCGATTCTGGCGCGTTACGAAGTGCTGGGCGGGTTCTGGGTCCGCAGCGATCTGCTGACGCCCGTTATCGGAGGCTGATGTCATGTCTGAACAAACCATTGCCGCCGCACTGGCCGCCGCGGATGAGACCGACAAGGCCGAGTTCGCGCATTATCTGGCCGATCACGCCGGGCTGGGCCGCGATTCCGCGCAGATCCGCGCGCTCGTCGCGGCATTCGACCGCTTTGTGGCCGAGCGTCTGAAGGAGCGTTGAGAATGGCTTTCGATCTTGCCCGTGCGACGAAATACTTTCTGCTGTGGGACTTTCTCAAGGGGTTCGGGCTGGGGATGAAATATTTTGTCTCGCCCAAGGAAACGATCAACTATCCCCATGAAAAAGGCCCGCTTTCCCCGCGCTTTCGCGGCGAACATGCGCTGCGCCGCTACCCTTCCGGCGAGGAACGCTGCATCGCCTGCAAACTGTGCGAGGCGATTTGCCCCGCCCAGGCGATCACCATTGATGCCGAGCCGCGCGAGGACGGATCACGCCGCACGACGCGCTATGACATCGACATGACGAAATGCATCTATTGCGGTTTCTGTCAGGAGGCCTGTCCGGTCGATGCCATCGTCGAAGGCCCGAATTTCGAATTCGCCACCGAAACGCGCGAAGAGCTGTTCTATGACAAGGAAAAGCTTCTGGAGAACGGCGCCCGCTGGGAGGCCGAGATCGCCCGTAACCTTGCCATGGATGCGCCTTACAGATGAGTGATGCCTTCTCCCGCCTTTTTCAGCAGATGCTCCAGCAGGGGCAGGAGATGGCGCGCGCCTTTAACCCGGCGCTGGAAAGCGTGGATACGCGGGCCTTTGAAAAGCTGGTGCCGACCATGCCCGCCGACATGCTGGAAATGTGGTTCGGCCGCACCTTCAACCGCGAAGGGCTGGATGCGAAGACCCGGCTGTTGCTGACAATCGGTGCGATCACCGTGCAGGGCGCCATGGCCGAGCCGCAGCTGCGCCTGACCATCCGTCACGCGCTGGAGGCCGGCGCGAGCCGGCGCGAGATCGCGGAAACCATCTATCAGATGAGCATGTTCGCGGGCCTGCCTGCCATGCAAAAGGCGCTGGCCATCGCCGCCAGCACCTATGACGAGGAGGACGAAGAATGATCGTCATTGCATTCTATCTGTTCGCAATCATCGCCTGTCTGGCGGGGTTCATGGTCGTGATCTCGCGCAACCCGGTTCATTCGGTGCTGTGGCTGATCCTGACGTTTTTCTGCGCGGCCGGGCTGTTCGTGCTGCAAGGGGCCGAGTTCGTCGCGATGCTGCTGCTGATCGTCTATGTCGGCGCGGTCGCGGTGCTGTTCCTGTTCGTCGTGATGATGCTGGATGTCGATTTCGCGGCGCTCAAGGCCGAGATGGCGCGGTTCCTGCCGCTGGGTCTGCTGATCGGGCTGGTCATGCTGGCGGTTCTGGGCATGGCTTTCGCCGGCTGGCAGATCGCACCCGGCGCGGCTGATCTGCGCGCTGCCCCGATGCCGGCCGATATGCACAACACCCAGTCTTTGGGCATGATCCTTTATGACCGCTATTTCCTGGCCTTCCAGCTGGCCGGGCTGATCCTGCTGGTCGCCATGATCGGGGCGATCGTGCTGACCATGCGCCACCGCCGCGACATCAAGCGGCAGGACGTTCTGAAACAGATGTGGACCGACCCGAAAAAGCAGCTTGAGCTGCGCGATGTGAAGCCCGGTCAGGGGCTGTGAGAATGCGGCCGGGGGCAATCCTGGCCGCGATGCCCCCGGCGCCTTGGCTGGCGGCGCGCACTGTCCCGGCACCGGCGGTTTCTTCTTTGCTAAAATACGCATTCCGCGCCTGCCACCATCGCTATGCGCAGCGAGGGGGGGGCTGCCCCCGGCAGGGTGAAAATCCTGTCAAGCCTGCATGGTCATTGGCTATTTCCGGGGAATGTGGTTTGCTCGATCAGACGGTGGGGCCGTCCTCGCATGGTTCTGGCAGGAGGATGAGAATGTTCGGTCTTTTCACAAGAACCGCACTCGGGGCCGCAGCACCCGCCGCGGGCAGCACCGTTCAGGACATGGTCACCCGCCTGCGTCAGGCGGGCCGGCTGACCGCCACCAACCAGCTTGCGCGCGAAGGCCGCGCGGCAGGCTATGCCGTTACGCAGGGCCGCGTCGATGCGGTCGGAAATCCGCGTGCAAGATGCGGGTGTGAGCTTCACTATCCTGATCTTCTCTGGCAGTAAGCACCTCAAATACCGGGGGCGGTCTGCTGCCCCCGACTCAAAAGCAAGCGAAAGCGGGGGCAATGGCCTTCACACGGGACAAGCGAGCGATGGGACAGGTCAGCGGGGCAGCAGCGATGCTGTCCCCGCTGGCCGTGCCTGCCGTGGCGCTGACCCCGCCGTCACCCTGCTGTAACTGGAACGACAGCCTGCCGCGCGGCAATTGAACGACCGGGGCCACGGCCCCTGAACACGAACCGAGGGATGAAACGATGATCGGAACGGGGCATTATCTGGTGGTGGGGGCGATTTTGTTCGTCACCGGCATCTTTGGCATCTTCGTGAACCGCAAGAACGTCATCGTCATCCTGATGTCGATCGAGCTGATGCTGCTGGCGGTGAACATGAACTTTATCGCCTTTTCGGCCCAGCACGGCGATCTGGCCGGACAAGCCTTTACCATGTTCGTGCTGACCGTCGCCGCGGCCGAGGCTGCGATCGGTCTGGCCATTCTGGTCGTGTTCTTCCGCAACCGCGGCACGATCGCGGTTGAAGATGTCAATGTGATGAAGGGCTGAGGCATGGAAAAGATCGTTCTCTTTGCCCCGCTGATCGGATCGCTGATAGCCGGCTTTGGCTGGCGCGTGATCGGTGAAAAGCCTGCGCAATATCTGACCACGGGCATTTTGTTTCTGGCCGCCGCCCTGTCCTGGGCGCTGTTTCTGGGCTTTGACGGGGTGCCGCGTCATATTCCGGTGATGGATTGGGTGGTTTCGGGTGATTTCACCTCGTCCTGGGCGATCCGGCTGGACCGGCTGACCACGATCATGCTGATCGTGGTGACGACCGTCTCGGCGCTGGTTCATCTTTATTCCATCGGCTACATGGCCCATGACGATAACTGGACCGAGGACGAGCCGTATCGCGCCCGGTTCTTTGCCTATCTGTCCTTCTTTACCTTTGCCATGCTGATGCTGGTGACGGCCGATAACCTGCTTCAGATGTTCTTTGGCTGGGAAGGCGTGGGCGTCGCATCCTATCTGCTGATCGGCTTTTACTATAAAAAGCCGAGCGCCAATGCCGCCGCGATCAAGGCTTTCGTCGTCAACCGCGTGGGTGATTTCGGCTTTCTGCTGGGGATATTCGGGCTGTGGTGGCTGACCGGCTCTGTCAGCTTTGACGAGATCTTTGCCCAGGTGCCGGCGATCGCGGAGACGCGCGTTCATTTCCTGTGGACCGACTGGAACGCGGCTAATCTGCTGGGAGTCCTGCTGTTCATCGGCGCGATGGGCAAATCGGCGCAGCTGTTCCTGCACACCTGGCTGCCCGACGCGATGGAGGGGCCGACCCCCGTTTCGGCCCTGATCCATGCCGCGACCATGGTGACGGCGGGGGTGTTCCTCGTCTGCCGGATGTCGCCGCTTTATGAGTTCGCCCCCGAGGCCAAGGCGTTCATCGTCATCATCGGCGCCGCGACCGCGTTCTTTGCCGCGACGGTGGGGCTGGTGCAGAACGACATCAAGCGCGTGATCGCCTATTCGACCTGTTCGCAGCTGGGCTATATGTTCGTCGCGGCCGGTGTCGGTGTCTATTCGGTGGCAATGTTCCACCTGCTGACGCATGCTTTCTTCAAGGCGATGCTGTTCCTTGGCGCCGGTTCGGTCATCCATGCCATGCATCATGAACAGGACATGCGCAATTATGGCGGGTTGCGCAAAAAGATCCCGCTGACCTTCTGGGCGATGCTGATCGGGACATTGGCGATCACCGGCGTCGGTATCCCGCTGACCCATATCGGCTTTGCCGGCTTCCTGTCCAAGGATGCGGTCATTGAAAGCGCGTGGGTCGGCAGCAGCTTTGCCTTCTGGGCGCTGGTGATTGCGGCCTGCCTGACCAGTTTTTACAGCTGGCGGCTGATGTTCCTGACCTTCTGGGGCAAGCCGAGGGGCGATCATCACGCCCATGACCACGCCCATGAAAGCCCGCCCGTGATGACCATACCGCTGGGGGTGCTGGCGGTCGGTTCGATCTTTGCGGGGATGGTCTGGTATAACAGCTTCTTTGGCGACCGTGTGAACGAGTTCTTCCACATCCCCGAGACCGCTGCGGCCCATGCCACGGCGACCGGGGGCGAGGGCGAGGCAGATGCGCATGGCGCTGCGCCGGCCGCGGCAGATGCAGCCGCGACGATGGCCGACGCCACCGCAACAGAGCATCAGGCCGATGCAGGGCACGGCGCCATCGCGGCCCCGGTCGGCGGCGCGATCTATATGCATCCCGACAACCATGTCATTCATGACGCACATGAGGCGCCGGCATGGGTCAAGGTTTCGCCCTTTGTCGCCATGCTGATCGGGCTGTTCCTGGCGTGGATGATGTATATCCGCCATCCCGAGGCGCCCGCGCGGCTGGCCGCGTCGCAACGCCCGCTGTATCAGTTCCTGCTGAACAAGTGGTATTTCGACGAGATTTATGACTGGGTGTTTGTCCGCCCGGCGCGCTGGCTTGGCCGGACGCTGTGGCAACAGGGTGACGGGCGCGTCATTGACGGCACCATCAACGGGATTGCCATGGGGCTGATCCCGCGTCTGACCCGCCTCGCCGGCCGTGTGCAGTCGGGCTATCTGTTCCACTATGCGCTGGCGATGGTTGTCGGCGTTCTGGCCCTGCTCGTCTGGGTGATGGCGCGGGGGAGCATGTAAGATGACCAATATCCTCTCGATCATTACCTTTTTGCCGCTGGTCGCGGCGCTGATCCTCGCGGTGTTTCTGCGCGGCGATGATGAGGCCGCAAACCGCAATGCAAGATGGCTGGCGCTGATCGCGACGACCGCGACATTTGCGATCTCGCTTTATGTGCTGTTCGGCTTTGATCCGGCCAATACGGGCTTTCAGTTCGTCGAGGACCGGGCCTGGATCATGGGCCTGCGCTATAAGATGGGCGTGGACGGGATTTCGGTCCTGTTCG
>JAUNTV010000195.1 GCA_030538515.1 Paracoccus sp. (in: a-proteobacteria) | reverse complement strand
GCAGCCCGGTTTCATAGTCGATCTCGGTCCCGAAAAGGAACATCTGCGCCGCCGGCGCGATCAGCACACGCGCGCCGTTCTGTTCGATGATCTCATCGGCGGGACCGGCCTCGGCCACCATGTCCATGGTATATTCCATGCCCGCGCAGCCGCCCTTTTTCAGCCCGATCTTCAACCCGAACGCATCCTTGCCCGTCATCAGGCGGCTGATCTGGCGTTCGGCTGCGGGCGTGATGGTGACAGGGGACTGGCCGGGGATCGAGAACATGGTGATACCTGTGTTGCGCCCCTTCTAGCTAGGAAGGGCGGGCGGAATGCGCAAGTGGCAAGGGTTCCGCCAGCGTGACCCCTGCCGGAATATCCGGGCAAGGGGTGCGCGCGCGCGCCCCGGAAGGGCGGTGCGAGCTATTGCGCCCGGTCCTCTTGCATGATCGCGGCCATGATCCTTGCGGCCTCGACCGCGCAGGGGCTGAGGGCCGTGCGATCCTCGCCGGGGAAGAAACGGGCGCGGGTGGCCGTGGGCATGGGGGCGGGCACGGGCATCAGCACGCGGGGGCCAAGCTTTTGCGATTCCGCCTGCCAGCTTGCGACCAGTGCCATCTGCGCGGCCTTGCTGGCCCCGTAGGCACCGAAAAAGCGCTGACCGCCGCGCGGATCGTCGGGAAAGACGGCCAGACCGCCCCGCGCGCGCAGCAGGGGCTCGATCAGCCCGATCAGGTTCTGCGTCGCGGTGGCATTGGTGGCGAAGGATTTCGCCCAGTCCTTGCCATCGACATGACCTGCCGGGGCCAGCGGGGCCGCGTGAATGGCGGTATGAACCCAGATATCCAGCCCGCCCCATCGCGCCGCAATCGCGCCGGCAAGCTGCATCATGGCGGCGGGTTCGGTCACATCCATCGGCACGAGGGTCGCCGCCGGGCCGCCGGATTTGCGGATGCGGTCGTCCAGTTCCTCAAGCGCGCCGGTGGTGCGGGCAAGCGCGATGACGTGATGACCCGCCGCGCCAAGCGCCTCGGCCAAAGCGGCACCCAAGCCCCGCGAGGCCCCGGTCACCAATGCGATTTTCGGGCTGTCCTGATCCATGGGCGATGCTGTTGCATAGCCGGGCCGCAAGCGCAAGCGCCCCTGCGGAATTGACTTTTCCCGCAGATAGGCCATGATCCCGGTCGTTTCGTATCTTCATCAAGGGCAGTCTCATGACACTCTCTCAGGCCGCGTTTCCGGGCCGTTCGCTTCTTCTCAATACGGTTCTGGTTCTGGCTGGCAGCGCCCTGGTGGCCATGTCCGCGCAGATCTCGGTGCCGATGTTCCCGGTGCCGATGACGCTGCAAACGCTGGCAATTTCGCTGATCGGGCTGACTTACGGCGCGCGTCTGGCGGCGGTGACCATGCTGGCTTACCTGGCCGAAGGCGCCATGGGCCTGCCGGTCTTCGCCAATGGCGCGGCGGGGATCGCGCCGCTGATGGGGCCGACCGCGGGCTTCCTTTGGGGCTTTGTCGCCATGGCATGGCTGACCGGCCGCATGGTCGAAGCGGGTTTCGATCGCGGCTTCCTGCGCCTTCTTGTCGCCGCCTTCGTGCCGGCCATGCTGCTGTTCGTGCCGGGAACCCTGGCGCTGAAGCTGGTTCTGGGCCTAAGCTGGCAGGCTGCGGCGATGGGGGGCATGGTGCCCTTCCTGATCGGCGCGGTTGTGAAAGCCGTGATCGCGGCCATGGCGGTTCAGGGCGGCTGGAAGCTGCTGGATCGCCGCTGAATCCGGCGGCACTTTCTTACGCGACCTGCGCCGCCCTTCGGGGCGGCGTTTTTCATGGCGGGCCTCGATGGCCGGGCATGAAAAAGGCCCCGCAACGGGCGGGGCCTTTCCGGCGATCGGCGATGGCTCAGCGCTTGTTCAGGGGCACATAATCGCGTTTGGCGGAACCCACATAAAGCTGACGCGGCCGGCCGATCTTGTTTTGCGGGTCCGAGAGCATCTCTTTCCACTGCGATATCCAGCCCACGGTGCGCGACAGCGCGAAGATGGGCGTGAACATCGAGGTCGGGAAGCCCATCGCCGACAGGATGATCCCCGAATAGAAATCGACATTCGGGTAAAGCTTCTTCTCGATGAAATAGTCATCCTCGAGCGCGATCTTTTCCAGCTCCTTGGCGACTTTCAGGGTCTCGTTATTCTCGATGCCCAGAAGGTCCAGCACCTCATCGGCGGATTCCTTCATCACCTTGGCGCGCGGATCGAAGTTCTTGTAGACGCGGTGGCCAAAGCCCATCAGCTTGAACGGGTCGTTCTTGTCCTTGGCGCGCGCGATGAATTCCGGGATGCGGTCGACGGTGCCGATCTCGCGCAGCATTTCCAGCGCGGCCTGGTTCGCGCCGCCATGCGCCGGCCCCCACAGACACGCAATCCCCGCCGCGATACAGGCGAACGGATTCGCGCCCGACGAACCCGCCAGACGCACGGTCGAGGTCGAGGCATTCTGTTCGTGATCGGCATGCAGCGTGAAGATCCGGTCCATCGCCTTGGCCAGAGCCGGGTCGATATGATATTTCCCCGCCGGGACCGAGAAGCACATGTTCAGGAAATTCGACGCGTAATCAAGTTCGTTATTGGGGTAAACGAAGGGCTGGCCGACCGAATACTTATAGGCCATGGCCGCAATCGTGGGCAGCTTGGCGATCAGGCGGATGGCCGCGACCTCGCGCTGCCAGGGGTCACCGATATCGGTGGAATCGTGGTAGAAGGCCGACATCGCGCCGACCACACCCACCATGGTCGCCATCGGGTGGCTGTCGCGGCGGAAGCCCCGGAAGAAATAGTGCATCTGCTCATGCACCATGGTGTGATTGGTCACCCGGCTGACGAAATCCTCAAGCTGCGCGGGCTGGGGAAGTTCGCCGTAAAGCAGCAGATAGCAGGTTTCCAGATAGTTCGAGCGCTCGGCCAGTTGCTCGATCGGATAGCCGCGATACCACAGCTCGCCCTTGTCGCCATCGATGAAGGTGATGGTGGATTCGCAAGATGCGGTCGAGGTGAAGCCCGGATCATAAGTGAAGACATCGCTTTGCCCGTAAAGCTTGCGGATATCCACGCAATCCGGCCCGGCGGTGGGGCTGAGGACGGGCAGTTCTACTTCCTTGCCGTGAACGGTGAGGATAGCGGGTTTATTGTCAGCCATTCCGGTTTCCTTCGCTTGTGCCGGCGCGGGTCGGCGCCGGGCGTGGGATATGGGCCGTCAGCCCAGTTGATCTTGCAGCCGCGCCATGGCCTCATCGGGGCCAAGCGCAAGCATCATGTCGAACACGCTGGGGGTCGAGGTTTTCCCGGCCAGTGCAGCCCGCAGCGGTGCCGCGATCTTCCCGAGACCAATCCCGTGATTGTCGGCCACGGTCTTGGCGGCCAGCTCCAGCTTCTCACGCGACCAGCTATCATGCTGCAACGCGGCAGTCAATTCCGACAGCATACCACGGGATACCGGATCAAGCGCGGATGCCGCCTTTTCGTCCGGTGTGACGGGCCGGTCGATCAGCGCGAAATGGGCCTGTTCCAGCAGCGCGGGCAGGGTTTTGGCCTTTTCCTTCAGCACCGGCAGAATGGCGCCAAGCCGCGCGATCCGGGGCGGGCTAAGGGGCGGCTGACCGGTCGCGGCGCGGAAATCCGCAAGCGCGGCCATCAGCGCGTCATGGCCCATCTGGCTGATATGCCAGCCCGAGACATGTTCCAGCTTCTTGAAATCCAGCCGCGCCGGTGCCTTTCCTATCCCCTTGAGATCAAACCATTCCCGCGCCTGCTCATCGGTGAACAGCTCATCATCGCCATGCGCCCAGCCAAGGCGGGCCAGATAGTTGCGCATCGCCTCGGGCGGGTAGCCAAGCGCCGCATAATCATGCAGGCCCACCGCGCCGTGACGTTTCGACAGCTTCTTGCCATCCGTGCCATGGATCAGCGGGATATGGGCGAAAACCGGGCGCGGCCAGCCCATGGCGTCATAGATCAGCGCCTGACGCGCGGCATTGGTCAGGTGATCATCGCCGCGGATGACATGGGTGATGCCCATGTCATGGTCGTCCACCACCACCGCCAGCATATAGGTGGGCGTGCCGTCGCTGCGCAGCAGCACCATATCGTCAAGCTGGTCATTGCGGAAGGTGATCTGGCCCTGAACAGCGTCCTCGATGATCGTCTGCCCCTCGCGCGGGGCGCGCAGGCGGATCACGAAAGGCGCGTCAGGCAGGTCGTCATGGGGATCGCGCCAGGGCGAGGGGTAGGGCCGGTTGGGGTTCGCCTCGCGCCAGGCGGCAAGGTCCTCGGGCGTCTCGAAGCTGGGGTAGGCATGGCCGCGCGCCACCATCTCATGGGCGATATCGGCATGACGCCCCGCGCGCGCGAACTGGCTGACCGGCGCGCCGTCCCAGTCCAGCCCCAGCCAGTCAAGGCCGCGCAGGATCGCCTCGCTCGCCTCAGGGGTCGAACGCGCGCGGTCGGTATCCTCGATCCGAAGCAGGAATTTCCCGCCGCGCGCCCGTGCGAACAGCCAGTTGAACAGCGCCGTGCGCGCCCCCCCGATATGCAGATAGCCCGTGGGAGAGGGCGCGAAACGGGTGACGACGGGCGCGGAGGCTTCAGTCATAGCGGTGCCTTTCGGGAAAAAGCGGCTCATGCGGGCGGGCATTAACCATTTCTCAAGGGTTCTGGTCCTAGTCTCGGGCCGAGGGATAGCGAAGGGGCCGGAAAAGGACAATGGCGTCGGATGTGACGGCAACGGGCATGCCCCCGGTCGCGCGGGCATCGGCGAAGGCGCGGTATGCGGCGGGCGTGGGCAGGCACAGCCGCCGCCGGGCGCAGCCGCGCATGAGCGAACGCGCCGGCCTGCTGCCATGGGCGCCCTTTCACATGGCGCTTGGCATCGGGCTGTGGTTCGGCCTGCCCGCGCAGCCGGGGATGGTGGCCCATGCGCTGGCGGGCGCGGGGCTGCTGGCGGGTATTTTTCTGTGGCGTGTCAGCCCCGATCACGCCCGCGCCACGCCCTTGCGGCTGGCGGGATTTGCGCTGATCTGCGCGGCGCTTGGCTTTTCGCTTTGCGGGCTGCGCGACTGGCGCGTGGCCGCGCCCGCCCTGTCGTTTCGCTATTACGGCGCGATCGAGGGGCGGGTGATCCATGTCGACCGCTCGTCACGCGACCGCATCCGCCTGACGCTGGACAAACCCCGGCTGGAACGGACAGCGCCCGAGCGAACGCCCAGAACCGTGCGGCTTTCGCTGCCCGATGGCGTGACCGAAGCCCCCGCGCCGGGCACATGGGTGATGCTGACCGGCCATCTCGGGCCGCCGCCTGGCCCGGCGGAACCGGGCGGCTTCGATTTCCGGCGCATGGCGTGGTTTTCGGGGCTTGGTGCCATTGGCTATACGCGCACGCCGGTTCTGGTCACCGCCCCGCCCGAACCGGGCGGTATCTACCGGCTGCACCGGCTGCGCATGGCGCTTTCCGCCGCCATGCAGGATGAGATCGGGGGGCAGGCCGGGGCGGTCGCCTCGGCGGTGATGACCGGGGACCGCAGCGGCATTGCCGAGGCCACGAACCAGCAGATGCGCGATTCGAACCTTTATCACATCATCTCGATTTCCGGGCTGCATATGGGGATGCTGGCGGGCTTCGTCTATGCGGCGGCACGGCTTCTGGCGGCGGGGCTGCAAGGCTTTGCCGGTCGCGGCCACGGGCTGGCGGCGCATAAG
>JAUNTV010000194.1 GCA_030538515.1 Paracoccus sp. (in: a-proteobacteria) | reverse complement strand
CCTGGGGCTGCTGTTTGCGGAGCTTGGCAATATGACCGATGCCGAGCAGGGGATCGAGGCGATCTACCGGCTCAGCGCGGAAGGCTATGCGACGGGCAAGCTGATCGCCATGCGCAACGGCGCGCGCTTCACCCAAAGCCTTGCCGGTTTCGCCGCGCGTCCCGTCGGGCCGGGCTGCGAGACGGGCACCTGCGGCTGGGTTTCGCATCAGCTCACCGGGTATCGCAGCAATCTGGGCGAGACCTATGAGGGGCATCAGCGTATCACCAGCATGGGCGCGCAATGGCAATCCCAGCAGGGATGGCGCATCGGTCTGGCCATGGGCACCGAAGGCGGCGGATGGCGCGACAACAAGCGCTTCTCGGGCAGCTACGAGGGCGAGCGTCTGGGCGTCTTCGGCTGGATGCCGCATGGCGAGTGGGAGTTCCAGGGCGGGCTGAGCTTCGGGAAAAGCCGGATGGATGCCGCGCGCCATGTGGGCTTTGCCGGTATCCTGCCCGACGAAACCGAGGTCGCGCTTGACCGGGCCACCTCGCGGATCGGGATGCGCCAGATCAACCTGAACCTTGGCGTGGCCAGCAATCACCTTAACTGGGACAACGGCACCTATCTGCGCCCGCTGGCCGAGGTCGATCTGGCCTGGACGCGCGCCGCAGGGGTCGAGGACGGGCTGGGCGCCGCAGGGCTGCGCATGGATGAGGGCTACCGCTTCAACAGCGCGATCCGGGTCTCGGCGGAATATGGCTACCGGGTGGATGAGCCGAACGGCGGCCAGCATCTCAGCTATCTGCGCGCAGGTGTGAGCCATAACCTGCAAGGCAGCATGGCGGCCGGAATGCGCCTGATCGGCGCGCCCGACAGCGCCGCCGCCTTCGACCAGTTCGCGCCGATGCCGCGCACGATGCTGGATCTTTCGGCGGGGGTGAAAGCCTTCGATCCGGGCACGGGCGTCTATTCCGAGATCCAGCTTGACGGGCATTTCTGGAAGAAAACCCAGGAAATCACCGGCAGCATCAAGTTCGGCATCAAGTTCTGACGCCTGGCGAAAAGAACCGGGGGCGCCCCTTGCAGGGCGCCCTTTGCCGGCGCAGGATCGGCACCATAATGCGAATAGCTCAAGGATAAAAAAACCATGATCGAATCCAGCCTTTCCACGATCGCGCAGGCGGCGGCCTTCAGCCTTGCGCTGGCCAGCACGGCAATCGCGCAGACCCCCGCCGCCGAGGGTGAGCCCACAGATGATGCCGCGCCCGAGGCGCTTTCGGCGATCATCCCGACGCTGCCGGGCGGCGCGCGCTCGATCAGCGATGTCTATGGAAGCTGGACGCTGGATTGCGCCTCTGATGCGGGGGGGGCGCGCTGCGCGGTGACGCAGACCCAGTTCAACCCCCAGACCCAGCAACGCGTGCTCAGCGCCGAGGTGACGCCCGCCGAAGGCAGCACCGGGGCCGAAGGGCTGGTGCTGCTGCCTTTCGGTCTGGACCTGCCTGCGGGGGCCGAACTGACCCTTGGCAGCCGCGTCGAGACGCTGGAATTCAGCACCTGCCTGCCCGCGGGCTGCCTTGTCGTCTTTCCGCTGAGCAGCGATGAGCTGGGCGCCGGTCGCACCGCCAGCCTGAGCGCGAAGATCCATGACAGCGAGGAAGAGCTGAGCTTCTCGCTTCCGCTTGACGGGCTGGCCCCGGCGCTGGAGCGCCGCGCGCAGGTGCTGGCGCAGTAATCTTGCGGATCATGCGGGCAGGGCGCTGCCCTGGCCTGACCTTGCCCGCATGGGGCGGCTCTTCTCATAACCTTGCATTTTGGTAGGGTAATCGCTATGCGCTGACGCATCCCCTTGAAGGAGTGCGCCATGCGCCTGATTTCCCATATGCCCACCGAACGCGCCGCCCAGATCATGGCGACGGCGGCCAAGCATTTCGCCCATAAGGCCGAGGTGGTGGAAACAGCCGAAACGGTCTCGATCACGCTGTCGGCGGGGCTGGCGGTGATCGCGCTGAGCGATGGCGGGCTGTCGCTGCGCATCGAGGCCGCCGATCCCGCGCAGGCGGTTCGCGCCTCGGAGGTGGTGGAAAGCCATCTTCTGCGCTTCGCCCATCGCGAAAACCCCGCCCCGCTGAACTGGACGGAAGCCGAAAGCGCGGCCCCCTGATCCGCGCTGTCAGGCCTTGGCCGCGCATGCGCCCGGTGGACGCTGCATGGGGAATGCCCGGTGCCGGCGCGTCTGGCGCTTCACGGCTGCGCGGCGGGGGGTGATTTCAGACGGAAATTGTCGACTACCGCTTGACGCCCGCCGATCATGGTTCTAGCTGTGCCTCGTCCAGCCTCTTTTTTCAGCCAGACCTCAGCGAAATAGACCTTACAAGGGATATGGCCATGACGTGTTTTACCCCCGTTTTCACCCGCGCCGCATCGATGGCGGCGATTGTCATCGGGATGGCCCTGCCGGTTATGGCGCAGGATATGGTGCTGACCCATCCGCAGGGCCAGACGGTTCTTGCCGAAACGCCCGCGCAGGTTTTCGTCACCGACTGGGCTGCTTTCGACAATCTGACCGCGCTTGGCGTGCCGGTCGCGGGCCTGCCCGACAGCAATATCCCCGGCTATCTGGCCGATCAGCTTCCCGAGGATGCCCTGCGCATCGGCTCGCTGATGGAGCCGGATTTCGAGGCCATCGCGAACGCGCGCCCCGATCTGGTGATCATCGCCGCGCGTTCGCGCACGGCCTATCCCACCATGTCGCAGATTGCGCCGACTTATGATGCCACGGTCGACAATGCCGCGCTGATCGATGAGGTAAAGGCCCGGCTGACCACCTATGGCGAGGTTTTCGGCGTTCAGGACCGCGCCGCCGAACTGATCGGCAATCTTGATGCCAAGCTGGCCGAGGCGCGCGCCGCGGCCGAGGGCAGGGGCACCGGGCTGGTCATCGTCACCAATGCCGGCAAGATCGGGATCTACGGGCCGGCCTCTCGGGTGGCATGGATCTATGACGAACTGGGTGTGCCTTCGGTCTTTGACAGCGTGGATGACCGCGATCACGGCGGGGATGCGATTTCCTTCGAATATCTGGCCGAGCAGAACCCCGACTGGCTGTTCGTCGTCGACCGCGACGCCGGCACCGGAAGCGGCCAGGGCGAGGCCGCGCGGGCGCTTCTGGACAATGAGCTGATCCATGACACGACATTCTGGTCAAAAGGGCAGATGATCTTCCTGGACCCGACTGCGGCCTATGTGACCATGCACGGCTATCAGGGGATCATGCTGCTTCTGGATCAGGTCATCGCGGGCTATCAGGCCCGTTAAGCGGGCGCGCGCGGGCAGGGTGGCCGGAAAGATGCGCAAACCTTGGCTTTTTGCCGGTGCCATGGCCGCGCTGATCCTGCTTGGCGTGATCAGCCTGTTCATCGGCGTGGGCGAGGTCACGCTTGCCAGCCTGCGCGCGGGCGGGCAGGCGCAGCTTTTCATGGCGGCCTCGCGCGTGCCGCGCACGCTGGCGCTGATCCTGACCGGCTCGTCACTGGCGATCGCGGGGCTGGTCTTGCAGATCATCGTAAGGAACCGTTTCGTCGAGCCATCGACCATCGGCACCACGGAATCGGCGGGGCTTGGCTTTCTGTTGGTCACGCTGCTGGCACCGGGCTGGCCGCTGATGGGCAAGATGCTGGTCGCGGCGGGTTTTGCGATGGCGGGCACGGCGCTGTTTCTGCGGCTGCTGCGCGCCATCCCCGCGCGTGAGGTGCTTCTGGTGCCGCTTGTCGGCATCATGCTGGCGGGGGTGATCGGGGCGGCGACCACATTCCTGGCTTACCGCTTCGATCTTCTGGCCTCGATGCTGGCGTGGAACATGGGCGATTTCTCGGGCGTGCTGAGGGGGCGGTATGAGCTTCTGTGGCTGGGGCTGGCGGCGACGGGTTTCGCCTGGCTGATCGCCGACCGGCTGACCGTGGCGGGGATGGGGCAGGATTTCAGCACCAATCTGGGGCTGAGCTATCGCAGTACGGTGCTGGCCGGGCTGGTCATCGTGGCGGTGATCGCGGCGGTCTGCCTTGTCTCGACCGGGCAGATCCCCTTTCTGGGGCTGATCGTGCCCAATCTGGTCAGCATGATGATCGGCGACAATATGCGCAGCGCCGTGCCCTGGGTGGCGGTGCTTGGCGCGCTGATCGTGCTGGCCTGCGACATTCTGGGCAGGCTGATCCGATACCCTTATGAGATACCGATCAGCGTCACGCTTGGCGTGATCGGCAGCGTGGTGTTTCTGTATCTGCTGCTCGGAAAGCGCCACCATGCCCCTTAGCGCGAATCGCCAGCAACTGGTGCTGATCCTGCTGGCGCTTCTGGCGCTGGCGGCTGTGACAGGGTTCATGACGCTTGGCGCGCGCGGCAACTGGGGCTTCGTTCTGCCTTTCCGGGGCAGGAAGCTGGCGGGGCTTGTGCTTGTGGCCTATTCGGTCGCGGTCTCGACGGTGCTTTTCCAGACCGTCACCGGCAATCGCATCCTGACGCCCTCGATCATGGGGTTCGACGCGCTTTACCTGCTGATCCAGACCGTGCTTGTCTTTTCCTTTGGCACGGCGGCTTTCGTCAGCGTCCCGGCGGTCACGCGCTACGGGCTGGAGATCGCCATGATGCTTGGCTTCTCGGGGCTGCTCTTTCACTGGCTGTTTCTGGGCGCGCGGCGCAGCCTGCACCTGCTGGTGCTGGTGGGCATCGTCTTTGGCGTGCTGTTTCGCAGCCTTGCCTCGTTCATGCAGCGGATCATGGACCCGAATGCCTTTCAGGTGTTGCAGGACAGTTTCTTTGCCAGTTTCCAGACGCTTCACCCGGAATTGCTGGCGGCCTCCGGCGTGCTGATCGGCGTGGTCTCGGTGGTGCTTTACCGCATCTCGCACAGTTTCGACGTGCTCGCGCTTGGGCGCGAGACGGCGATCGGGCTGGGGGTGAATTATCCGCGACAGGTCTTCATCATCCTGATCTCGATCGCGGTTCTGGTCTCGGTCTCGACGGCGCTTGTCGGGCCGGTCTCGTTCTTCGGGCTGCTGGTGGTCAGCCTTGCCCATGGGCTGACCGGCAGCGCGCGCCACCGACACCTGATCCCCGCCGCCGTGCTTCTGGCCGTGATCTGCCTTGTCGGCGGGCAATTGCTGCTGGAAAGGGTGTTTTCCTTCAACACCGCGCTCTCGATCATCGTCGAGTTTCTGGGCGGGCTCGTCTTTATCTTTCTGGTCCTGAGAGGAGCCGCGCGATGATCCAGACCAGCCATATCAGCAAGCGTTACGGCAATGCGGTGATCCTTGACGATATCAGTCTTGAGATACCGAAAGGCGGGATGACGGCGATCATCGGCCCCAATGGCGCAGGCAAATCGACGCTGCTTTCGGTGATCAGCCGGCTTTTGCCGATGGATGGCGGCAGCGTCAGCGTGGACGGGCTGGATATCGGGCGCACCGACAGCCGCGAACTGGCGCAGAGGCTGTCCATTCTGCGTCAGGACAATCAGATGACGGCAAGGATGAGCCTGCGCGATCTGGTCTCTTTCGGGCGCTACCCCTATTCGCAGGGCCGGCTGAGCGCGGCCGATCACGCCCATATCGATGCCGCGATCGCGCATATGGATCTGGGCGCGCTTCAGCACCGGTTCCTTGATCAGCTTTCGGGTGGCCAGCGTCAGCGCGCCTTCGCGGCCATGGTGCTGTGTCAGGACACCGATTACATCCTGCTTGATGAGCCGCT
>JAUNTV010000002.1 GCA_030538515.1 Paracoccus sp. (in: a-proteobacteria) | reverse complement strand
GCCGGGGGTTTTCCACCCCCGGACCCCCGGAGGATATTTTCGGACAGAAGAAGGCAGCCGCGCGCCCCAGACAGGGATGGCCGGCTTCTGCTTTGGGCGAGGGGCTATTCCAGGTGGCGTCCGAGGGGGGGCAGAAAGTTGCCTTTCGTAACCATTGCATGCCCGGTGGCGACGTTGCGCTTATCCCAATACTCATATAGGGCCATGTGAACGAGGCTGGCGGTTCGTGTTATCCGTTCCTCGGAGTTGAGCCTTGTGAGGGGGTTCACAACCAAAGGAAGAATTGTCGCGAATTCGGCGCTTTGCAAGGATTTTTTCCTCTCGGCATTTGCGCCATACCGCGTTATGAGGGACGCGCCACCGGGGCGAAGGAGATCAGATCATGCAGGCGAATGGCCTGTCGGAAACCGTCATGCCCGACCCCGAGGACCCGCTCGCTATCCGGTTGGCTGCGTGCGAGGCCTCATTGGAGGAGCGTATGGTCGATATTGCTATACTTGCCTCTGAGCTGGACCGGGCCGAGCGCCTTCTGAAGAAGAAAGCCGAACAGACCAGTGGGCCGCACCCTTCGGTATCGCGTGAGGATCAGGACGCGCTTGTCCGCCAGCTTGATCTGTGCAACCGCACGCTGACCGAGGTGATCGCCGATCGTGACCAGATGAAGGCCCATATCGAAGCCATGGCCAATACGATCTCATGGCGGATCACCGCCCCGCTGCGCAAGGTCCGGGGCCTGATGCGACAACGACGGCAACCCTGAGATCGCGCATGGCGGTTTCCGAGCATGAAACCCGGACAAGCGGTCTGGGCAGGGCCCGGGACAGGGTGGCGCTGGATCTGTCCGCAGGACAGACGGCGGCCGCCGAAAAATTGTTACGGCAAATTCCGCGATTCCAATGGCTTGACCATGCGCCCGATAGCCGCTGGCATGATGGCATGCGGTTGGCGCTGGCGCATGCGGGTGCCGCCATCGATCCGCCTGCCGGGCCATCGAAGCGGTTGATCATCGCCTTTGCCTTCCCGCCCTTTGCCACCGCTTCGGGCAATGTGATGGCGCGCCGGCTGGGCTGGCGGGGCGAGCGTGTCGACGTGATCTCGAACGATATGTCGGGGCGCGAAGGGGTGGACCTGTCGCTTTACGGGGTGATCGCGCCCCTGATCGGGCAGCATCTGGTGCTTGATGCCGAAAACTGGCCGGCCCGTGCGCAACCTTTCGCCGATTTCGCCGACAAGACTGTCGCGGCGCTTGGCTCGGGCCGCTTCGGCGCGCCCCCTTATGCCGAGATCTATTCCCGTTCCATGTGGGCGCAATCGCATTTCGCTGCGGCCGCCGCGCTGGCGGCAGGGCATGGTGAAAGCTGGACCGCCGAATTCTCGGACCCCTGCCGGCGCGACCTGAACGGGCAGCCGGCAGGCGCGCCCGCCGATGATGACTGGCTGGAACGCAGCCGCATCGCGGACCTGCTGCGCGCGCGCGGTCACGCGGTTCCAAAGGGCAGGCCGCTGATGTTCTGGGCGGAATATCTTCCCTTTTGTCTGGCTGACCGGCTGATCTTCACCAATGAGGTTCAGCGCCGCATGATGCTGTCCCAGCCCGAGGACCCCGCCGATCTGCGCGCCCGCGCCGCATCCGTGTCCGGGATCGCGCCCCAGCCGGGGCCGGGGCCACTGATGCAGGCTGCCATACCGCTGCCGCGCCCGCTTCGCGGGCCGCTCTGGCTTGGGTATTTCGGCAATACCAACCCCAGACGCGGGTTGTCGGACCTGCTGCATGCCATGTCCGGGCTGCCCGCGCATCTGGGCGGCAGGATCAGGCTGCTTATCCATGGCCAGCCCGGACAGGACCTGCACGCCCTGATCCGCGCGCTGAACATCGCGCCACTGGTCGATATCCACCCGTCGCTGGATTATCTGGATGCGCTGGCGCGGATGCGCGCGATGGACTGGCTGTTCGTCAATGACACCGCCAGCACGGGCGATGGGAACCCGTTCCTGCCCTCGAAACTGGCGGATTATCGCGCAAGCGGGCGCCCCGTTCTGGCCTTTGCCGAGCCGGGCAGCCCTTTGTCCGGGGCCACGCTGCCGCCCGGCTCGATCCGGGTCGACATGGGCGATGCGCGCGCCCGGCTGGATGCGCTGATCCGCATCGCAAGCGCGGGCGAGGAAACCTTGCAATCACAGGCCGCAGGTGGCACTTGGCCGGCGGATGCAGAAAAGGCATTTCATGATGAAACTATTGACGGTTTTCGGCACGCGCCCCGAGGCGATCAAGATGGCCCCTCTGGCCAAGGCGATTGAGGTCGATCCGCGTTTCGACGGGGTGATCTGCGTCACCGGCCAGCACCGCGAGATGCTGGATCAGGTGACCGCGCTGTTCGGGCTGGTGCCGGCACATGACTTGAATGTGATGAAGGCCGGGCAGGATCTTTACGGCGTCACCGCCGCCATCCTGACCGGGCTGAAACCCGTGCTGGAGGCCGAGCGCCCCGATATGGTGCTGGTCCATGGCGATACCGCGACCACGCTGGCGGCGACGCTGGCGGCCTATTACGCGCGTATCCCGGTCGGCCATGTCGAGGCAGGGCTGCGCACCGGCAATATCTATTCGCCCTGGCCGGAAGAGGGCAACCGCCGCGTGACCGGCGCGCTGGCGACGCTGCATTTCGCCCCGACCGAAACATCCCGCGATGCGCTTATCGGTGAAAACACGCCCGCAGACCGCATCATCGTGACCGGCAATACCGTGATCGATGCGCTGATGGATGTGGTCGCGCGTTTCGACAGCCAGCCCGGACTTGCCGCCGAAATGGCTACCCGCTTCGGCTTTCTGGCGCAGGACCGGCGCATGATCCTTGTCACCGGCCATCGCCGCGAAAGCTTCGGCGGCGGGTTTGAACGGATCTGCACCGCCCTTGGCCGGATCGCGGAACGTTTTGACGACATCGACATTATCTACCCGATGCATATGAACCCCAATGTCCGCGAACCCGTCACCCGCCTTCTGGGCCGGCATGCGAATATCCATCTGATCGAGCCGCAGGATTACCTGCCCTTCGTCTGGCTGATGAACCGCGCCGATCTGATCATCACCGATTCCGGCGGCATCCAGGAAGAGGCCCCCTCGCTCGGCAAGCCGGTGCTGGTCATGCGCGACACCACCGAACGCCCCGAGGCGCTGGCGGCAGGCACCGTCCGTCTGGTCGGCACGGATGCGGACCAGATTGTCGCATGGGCATCCCGATTGTTGACTGATACGGTCGCCTATCGTGAGATGAGCGTCGCCCATAACCCCTACGGCGACGGCCAAGCCGTATCGCGCATTCTGGATGCGCTTGCCGCCTTTGGAGAGACATCATGAGGACTCCGTTCCGAAAAATCTGCATGGTCGGGCTTGGCTATATCGGCCTGCCCACCGCGGTCGTATTCGCGCTGCGCAATATCAATGTGCTCGGGCTGGATATCGATCAGAATGCCGTTGATCGCATCAATGCGGGCCAGTCCCATATCGTCGAGCCGGGGCTGGATGACGCGCTGCGCCGCTCGGTCCGCTCGGGGCTTTTGCGTGCCACCACCACCCCCGAAGAGGCCGAGGCCTTCCTGATCGCCGTGCCCACGCCTTTCCGCACCGGTCCGGGCGAGGATCATGTCCCCGATCTCTCCTATGTCGAGGCCGCCGCGCGCAATATCGCGCCGGTGCTGAAAAAGGGCGATCTGGTGGTGCTGGAATCGACCAGCCCGGTCGGCGCGACCGAACAGATGGCCGGATGGCTGGCCCAGGAACGCCCCGATCTGACATTCCCGCAGACCCATGGCGAGCAAAGCGATATCCGCATCGCCCATTGCCCCGAACGCATCCTGCCCGGCCATGCGCTGCGCGAACTGGTCACGAATGACCGGGTGATCGGCGGCATCACGCCCGCCTGCGCCACCCGCGCGCGCGATCTTTACCGCATGGTGGTCGAGGGCGATTGCGTCGAAACCGATGCCCGCACCGCCGAGATGGCCAAGCTGACCGAAAACAGCTTCCGTGACGTGAATATCGCCTTCGCGAACGAATTGTCGCTGATCTGCGACCGGCTTGGCATCAATGTCTGGGAACTGATCCGGCTGACCAACCGCCATCCGCGCGTCAATATCCTGCAACCCGGCCCCGGCGTGGGCGGGCATTGTATCGCCGTCGATCCGTGGTTCATCGTTTCGCAAAGCCCCGATCTGGCGCGGCTGATCCGCACCGCGCGCGACACCAATGACCAGAAGCCCGAATGGGTGATGCAGAAGATCCGCGATGCGGTGGCCGCCAAGGGCGCGGGCGCGCGCATCAGTTGTTTCGGGCTGGCCTTCAAGCCCAATATCGACGATCTGCGCGAAAGCCCGGCCCTTGGCATCGTCTCATGCCTGGCCGATGAATTCCCCGGCCAGATCCGCGTGGTCGAGCCGTATATCAAGGAACTGCCGGCGGTGCTGGCGGGCAAGGCCGATCTCGTCTCGCTTCACGAGGCGATGCAGGCCGATATCTGCGTCATGCTGGTCGATCACACCCAATTCCGCAACAGCCCGCCGCCCTCGGCCGCGGGGCAGATCGTGATCGACACCCGCGGCGTCTGGCTGAAATAGAAAAGGGCGGACCATGGCGCATTACGAAGATCCAAGCCAGTTCGCATATGGTCTGGTCGTCGCGGCCAAGCGGCTTGGCATGTTGGGGCGCAAGACATCGAAGCTGGCGCTGCTCGACCGGGCGTGCCATGCAAAAAATGTCTGGTCCTATCAGAGGCTCAGGCTGGGAACGGCCCTGGCCCTGCCCGATTTCGCTGCGGCCGAGCGTATCCTTGCCGAGATCGAGGCCGATCCGCCGGAAGGCACCGAAGCCGACTGGCTTGATATCTGCCGGCGCAAGATATTCAGGCGGGTCGTGGACGAACCGGACATCCAGGCCCGGCTGAACGCGAAACGTCCCCGGCAATACCAGCCGGTCACAGGCCGCATCCTGTATTTCCTGCATAATTCGCTGCCCTATTCCTCGGGCGGTTATGCGACGCGCGGCCATGGCCTGCTGCAAGGCATGCGCCGGATCGGCTATGACATGATCTGCGTCACAAGGCCCGGTTTTCCCAATGACATCATTCCTGTCGAGGCCGGCGACGTCCCCGCGCTCGATACCATCGACGGGATCGATTATCACCGGATCACCTCACCCTCTCGCAAGGATCAGATCGGGCATGTCTATCTGGTGGCCTCGGCCGACCGGATCGAACAGAAGCTGCGCGAACTGCGCCCCGAACTGGTCATTGCCGCCTCGAACCACCTGACATCGCTGCCGGCGCAAATGGCCGCGGCACGCCTGGGCATCCCCTTCATCTACGAGGTCCGGGGCTTCTGGGAAGTCACCCGCGCCTCGCGCGAGCCGGAATTCCTTGAAACCGAAACCTATGCAACGCTGTCCCGGCTGGAAGCGATGAGCGCAAAAGCCGCCGATCACGTCTTCACCCTGACCGGGGGCATGCGCGACGAATTGATCCGGCGCGGCGTCGCGGCCGATAACATCTCGCTTCTGCCCAATTCCTGCGACCCCTGGAAATTCCTGCCACAGCAAAGGGATCACGCGCTTGCCGCCGCGCTGAACATTCCCGAAGGGGTGCCGGTGATCGGCTATATCGGCTCATTCGTGCAATATGAGGGGCTGGACGATCTGGCCCGCGCCGCCGCGATCCTGAAACGCAGGGGCGTGGAGTTCCGGCTGCTTCTGGTCGGCAATGAAAATGTCTCGAACCAGAGCAAGGGGCCAATCACCGCCGCGATCGAGGCCGCCGCAGCGGAAGGCGGGCTTGCCGACTGGCTGATCATGCCCGGCCGCATCCCCCATGAAGCAGTCGCGGCGCATTACTCGCTGATCGATATCGCGCCCTTCCCGCGCAAGCCGCAACTGGTGACAGAGATGGTCTCGCCCATGAAACCGCTTGAAGCGATGTCGATGGAAAAAGCCGTCCTCGCCTCATCTGTGCATGCGCTGTCGGAAATGATCGATCACGACAGAACCGGGCTGCTGTTCGAAAAGGGCAATATCACCGCCATGGCCGATGCACTGCACCGCCTGGTCGGGGACAGCGCGCTGCGCAGGCGGCTTGGCAAAGCGGGGCGCGAATGGGTGGTGAACGAACGGACCTGGCCCATGACCGCGCAAAAGGCGCGCGCCCAGATATCACGCGTGCTTGCCGCGCATGAAGGGGGGGCGGGCTTGCGCCCGTATCAGCCAGTTCCCGCCCATCGTGATCCGGCTGCAGAACCAGCCCGCAGCGCCATGCGCCGTTCGGCAGCCGAAACCGCTGACTGACCTGGCGGGGGCGGGCGGAAAACCCGCGCCCGCCCTGCCCTTACGGGTAATAAAGACGCGCCCCCCGTCGGTCAGAACGGGCGCGGCCCGTCACACGGCGTCCCGCATCGCTGCGTCAAACAGCGCGCGGGTGTTGTCGCGGGTCATCTCGACAGGGTTGCCCGCGCAGGAAGGATCTTCAAGCGCCATCTCGGTCAGCTCGTCCAGCCGCGCGGCCTCGACCCCCATCACCGAAAGGTTCGCGGGGATATCCAGTTCCGCGCGCAGGTCCAGCACGCGGGCATAGAACCCGTCGAACCCGCCCTTGATGCCCAGATAATCGGCGGCGCGGGTGATGCGGTCCTCGATCGCGGGGCGGTTGAAGCGCAGCACCATCGGCATCACCACGGCGTTCGTCGTGCCGTGATGCGTGCCGTAAACCGCGCCCACCGGATGGCTGAGGCTGTGGATCGCGCCAAGCCCCTTCTGGAAGGCGACCGCGCCCATGGCGGCGGCGGCCATCATCTGCGCGCGGGCCTCCAGGTCGTCCGGGGTGGCATAGGCGCGGGTCAGGTTTTCATTCACCAGCCGCAGCCCCTCCAGCGCGATGCCCTGCGACATGGGGTGAAAGAAGGGGCTGGAATAGGCCTCAAGACAATGGGCGAAAGCATCCATGCCGGTGCCCGCCGTGATCGCGCGCGGCATGCCGACGGTCAGTTCGGGGTCGCAGATCGTCACCGTGGGCAGCAGCTTCGGGTGAAAGATGATCTTCTTCTTGTGGGTGGCGCTGTTGGTCAGCACGCCCGCGCGCCCGACCTCGGACCCGGTGCCGGCGGTGGTGGGCACGGCGATGATCGGCGCGATGGTCGCGGGATCGGCGCGGGTCCACCAGTCGCCGATATCTTCCAGATCCCAGACCGGGACGGGCTGGTCGACCATCAGCGCGATCATCTTGCCCAGATCCAGCGCCGAGCCGCCGCCGAAGCAGATCACCCCGTCATGCCCGCCCGCGCGGTAGACGGCCAGACCGGCTTCCATATTGCCCTCATCCGGGTTGGGGTCGACATCGGAAAATACCGCCCGGCCGAGGCCCGCAGCATCCAGCAGATCAAGCGCTGCCTGCGTGATCGGCAGGCCTGCCAGCGCGCGGTCGGTGACCAGAAGCGGGCGGGTGATGCCGGCGCTTCGGCAATGTTCGGGCAGTTCGGCGATGCGACCGGCACCGAACTTGATGGCGGTGGGATAGGACCAGTTGGCGCGCAGGCTCATGCGGTGACCTTTTTCAGATGGAAGGATTTGGGACGGGTGACGGCCAGATAGCCAAGGGCCGACAGGCTGGCCCCGCGCCCGGTATCCTTGATCCCCGTCCAGCAAAGCGCGGGGTCAAGGTAATCGCAGCGGTTCATGAAAACGGTTCCGGTCTCAAGCTGATCACCGATCGCCGCCGCCCGGTCCGGGTCCGAGGTCCAGATCGATGCCGTCAGTCCGTAATCGCTGTCATTCATCAGCGCCACGGCTTCGGCATCATCGCGCACGGGCATGATGCCGACCACGGGGCCGAAGCTTTCCTCGCGCATGACGCGCATGTCATGGGTCACATCGACCAGCACCTGCGGGGCCAGATAGGCGCCGCCATCATCGCCGGGCACCGCGCCCGGCGCGATCAGCGGGCGCGCGCCGGCCGCCACGGCATCGGCCACCTGCCCGCGCACGAGATCGGCGAAGCGGCGGTGCGCCATCGGGCCCATGGTGGTTTCGGGGTCAAGCGGGTCGCCAAGGCGCAGCGCCCGCACCCAGTCGGTGGCCTTTTCGACAAAGGCATCATACAGGCTTTCATGAACATAGATGCGTTCGATCCCGCAGCAGCATTGCCCCGAATTGAACATCGCCCCGTCCATCAGCCCGTTCACGGCGGCATCCAGATCGGCATCCTCGGCGACATAGCCGGGGTCCTTGCCGCCCAGTTCCAGCCCGGTGCCGGTAAAGCCGCCCGCCGCCGCGCGTTCGATCGCGCGCCCGCCCCCGACCGAGCCGGTGAAATTCACGAAACCGAAGTGGCGTTCGGCGATCAGCGTTTCGGTCGTGGCGTGATCGAGGATCAGGTTCTGGAACACATCGCCCGGCACACCGCCCGCAGCCATGGCCTGCGCCAGCCGCTCGCCCGCCAGCAGGGTCTGGCTGGCATGTTTCAGCACCACCGCATTGCCCGCGATCAGCGCCGGCACGACCGCATTGATCGCGGTCAGGAAGGGGTAATTCCACGGCGCGATGACGAAGACCACGCCCACCGGCGCGCGGCGCAACTCGCGCCGGAAGGTATCGCTGTCCTCGATGATGTCGGGGGCAAGGGCCTTGGCCGCGATCCCGGCCATGTAATCGGCCCGTTCGCGCACGCCCCCCATTTCGCCGCCCCAACGGACCGGGCGGCCCATCATCCGGGCCAGTTCGGGCACGATGTCATCATTCATGGCGATCAGCGCATCCACCCCGGCCATGACGCGCGCGATGCGGTCTTCCAGCGGGCGCGCGGCCCAATCTGGCTGCGCATCCCGCGCGCGGGCCAAAGCCTCGCGCGCCTGATCGGGCGAAAGGACATCCCGAGTGACATAGACCGCGCCATCGACCGGCGACACCAGTTGGATTTTTCCTGACATTGCTGCTTTCCCGTTCCTTCAGGCCCGTTCGAATCCGCGCCCGACTTCCCAATCCGAGACGACGCGGGCCTGTTCTTCCAGTTCCCATAATGCGGCGCGGTGGTAATGGGCAATGACTTCCTTGCCGAAAGCGTCGCGCAGCATGTCCGAGGCAAAGGCCGCTTCGGCCGCGGCTGCCAGCGTGCGCGGCACCTCGGGCGCGTCCCTGGACTGATAGAGATCCCCCGAAAAGGCCGGACCCAGTTCCATCCCCTTTTCGATCCCGTCCAGCCCGGCTGCCAGAAGCGCGGCACAGGCCATATAGGGGTTCAGATCGGCACCACCGATGCGGCATTCGATACGCACCGCCCTGGTGTTTTCGCCGCAGAGACGGAAGCCTGCGGTGCGGTTGTCCACGCTCCATACCGCGCGGGTGGGGGCGAAGGTGCCGGCGACGAAACGCTTGTAGCTGTTGATATTGGGGGCCAGAAACAGCGTGATGGCACTGGCATGGGCCAATTGCCCGGCGACATAGGATTTCATCACCGCCGACATGCCAAGCGGATCGGCGGCATCGACGAAGGCATTCTTTCCATCCCGCGCCAGCGACTGATGGACATGGGACGAACTGCCCACCTTGTCGTGATGATATTTCGCCATGAACGTGACCGAGCGCCCCGCATCGCGTGCGATATCCTTCGCCGCCGCCTTGATGAGCACATGCATATCCGCCGCATCCAGCGCGTCCGAGTAGCGGGCGTTGATCTCATGCTGGCCGCGCTCTGCCTCGCCCTTGGAGCATTCGACCGGCACGCCCGCGCCGTAAAGCCCGTTGCGCAGCGCGCGCATGACGGGTTCATCGCCCGAGGTCTCGGTCAGGGCGTAATCCACGTTGAAACGCGCGCTTGGCGTCAGGCTGTGATAGCCCGCGTCGAAAAGCTGCCTGAAACTTTCCTCGAACATGAAGAATTCAAGCTCGGTCGCCATCATCGGCTCAAACCCCATGGCGCGGGCGCGGGCGACCTGGGCGGCCAGCACGTTGCGCGGGGCATGCGGCACGGGCTGATGCGTGTGGTGATCCAGCAGATCGACCATGCAAAGCGCCGTGCCCGGTGCCCATGGCAGGCGGCGCAGCGTGGACAGGTCGGGGCGCATGGCATAATCGCCATAGCCCTTGTCCCAGCCGCTGGCGGCATAGCCGGGCACGGTGAACATCTCGTAATCGGTGGCCAGCAGATAGTCGCAGCAATGGGTTTCATCATGCGCGTCAAGGAAATGCTGCACATGGAAACGCTTGCCCATCATGCGGCCCTGCATGTCGATCAGGGCGACGGCTACGGTGTCGATCTCGCCCGCCTTCCAGGCGGCTGCAAGCGTATCAAGCGTCAGATTGGCGGGCATGGTTTTCTCCGGTCAGCGGGGGCCGGGCGCGCGCGAATACGCGCCCGGCGGGGTCAGGGACAGGCTTAGCGATAGGGGTAGCCGGCCTTTTCCACGGTGGCGGTGTAATCCTTGAAGGCCTGCACGACCCGGCCCGCGCGTTCGCTGCGCCCGGCAACCTCGTCCCAGAAGCCTTCCGCATCCCGGCCGACCTGCGCCCATTCCTCGGGCGGGATAGAGGTCAGCTCCATCTTCTCGCCCTCGACGCGCAGCTTCGCCTCGCCGCCCCAATACCAGACCTGACGATAGTAATGCGACTGGTCGATGGTCGAACGGAAAAGCTGCTGAAGATGCGGGGGCACCTTTTCCCAGCTTGCGGTATTGGCGAAATAGCTGCCGAACCACGCGCCGGTCAGCGAGTTGGTCAGCGCGTAGTTGCAGACATCGGCCCAACCGACTTCATAGGCTTCGGTAAAGCCGCACCATGCCACCCCGTCAAGTTCGCCGGTCTGCATGGCGACCTCGACGTTATCCCAGGGGATCGTCACCGGGATCAGCCCGTAGCGCGACAGAAAGCGCCCCGCCGTGGGCACGCCAAAGACGCGCAGGCCCCGCATGTCGGCAAGGCTGCGGATCGGCTTGTTCACGGTAAAGATATGCAACGGGTCCCACGCGCCCGAGGAAAGCCAGGTGACGTTGGGCACCTCGGCATAGGCTTCCTGCCAGATCTCGTTGAGGCCGTAGAAATCGAACAGCGCCGGCACATCAAGGCTGAAGCGGGTGGCGAAGGGGAAATACCCCCCGAAAACCGAGATATCCACCGGCGAGGCCATCGACGCCTCATCCGATTGCACGGCGTCGACAGTGCCGTTTTGCAGCGCGCGAAACAGGTCGGCGGTGGGGACAAGCTGATCGGCGTAGTAAAGCTCGATCTCCATCTCGCCATTGGCGGCGGCGTTGAACGCGTCGATCTGGGGCTTGATGACATGGGCGCCAAGCGGCGCGCCCGAATAGGTCTGCAAGCGCCATCTGATCGGCGCGCCCTGCGCCAGCACCGCAGGCGCGGCCAAAGTCGAGGCCGCCGCCCCGATCCCCGCCGTTTGCAGGAACCTGCGCCGGCTGGACAGGATCTTCTGGGACGGGCTGAGAAGTTTTGTCATGGTGATATCCTCACTTGCTGTTGATGGGGCCCTCTTGCCGGGGCCTGGTTACGGGGTGCGGGGCCTATCCCCGCAAGCTCATCTGTGCGGGCAGCCAAAGCGCGATGCCGGGCCAGATCATGATCAGCGCGATGGTCGCCAGCATCATCAGGACGAAGGGCCAGATCGAGCGGTAGATGTCCAGCAGCGTGATTTCCCGCGGCGCAAGCGCGCGCATCAGGAACAGGTTATAGCCGAAGGGCGGGGTGATATAGGCGATCTGGCAGGTGATCGTGTAAAGCACGCCGAACCAGATAAGCTGATTGTCGAAGCCCAGATCCAGCGAGCCGACAAGCGGGATGTAAAGCGGTGCCACGATGATCAGCATCGCGGTATCGTCCAGGAATATCCCCATCAGGATGAAGGAAAGCTGCATCATGATCAGCACCTGCCACGGGCCCAGGTCCCATGTGTTCAGAAACAGGTTCTCGACCGCGCGCACCGCGCCAAGCCCGTCGAACACCGCGCCGAAGGCCAGTGCCGCAAGGATCAGCCACAGGAACATGCAGCTTACCGCCAGCGTTTTCACCGAGGTTTCCTTGATCAGCCGCCAGGTGAAGCGCCCCTTCAGCATCGCCGCCAGCGTCGCCGCCGTCGCCCCCACCGCCGCGCTTTCGATAAGCGAGGTATAGCCCATCACGAACAGCCCGGTCATCAGGAAGAAGATCAGGAAGGGGATGATCCCCGCCCGCGCCAGCGCCAGCTTTTCGCGCAGGGGCATGTTCAGCTCCTCCTCGTCCACGACGGGGGCAAGGGCGGGGTTCAGCCTGGCGCGGATCAGGATATAGATCACGAACATTGCGGCCATGATCAGCCCCGGTATCAGCCCCGCGAACCACAGCTTGGACACCGGCTGGCGCGCGATCATGCCGTAAAGCACCATCACGACCGAGGGCGGGATCAGGATGCCAAGCGACGATCCGCCCTGCACCACGCCCGAGATCAGGATCTTGTCATAGCCGCGCCGCAGCATCTCGGGCAGGGCGATGGTGGCACCGATGGCCATGCCCGCCACCGACAGCCCATTCATCGCCGAGACGATCACCATCAGAAAGATCGTGCCCACCGCCAGCCCGCCCGGAATGCGGCCGAACCAGACATGCAGCATCTTGTAAAGATCCTCGGCAATGCCGGATTCCGCCAGGATATAGCCCATATAGATGAACAGGGGCAGGGTCATCATCGCATACCAGTTGAACAGCTTGAACACCTGGTTGAAGGGCAGTTCGACCGCGCCCTGCCCGTAAAGCAGCAGCGCCGCGCCCGAGGCGACGAAACCGATGGCGGCGAAGACCCTCTGCCCCGAAACAAGCAGAAGCACCATCGAGGCGAACATCAGAAGGGCGATGGACTCGTGGCTCATTGGATGGGTCTCCCGCGCAGGGTGGCGATATGCTTGAACACAAGCGCGAAAGCCTGAAGCAGCATCAGCACAAGGCAGGCCGTCATCAGCGCCTTGATCGGAATGACCGAGGGGTTCCACATCGAAAACCGCCGCTCATCCGTGGCGATGGCATAGCGCAGGCTGCTGATCGAGCCGGTCAGCAGCACGCCAAGATAGAAGATCAGGCACCAGACCGTCACCAGATCCATCCGCGCCTTTCCGCGTTCGGAAAGTGATGCGTAAAGCAGATCCATGCGCACATGCTCGTTGTTCTTCAGCGTAAAGGGGCCGCCAAGGAAGTAATAGGCGGCCAGCGTGAATTGCGTCAGCTCGATCGCCCAGTGCACAGGCACGTTGATGACATTGCGCGTCACCGCATCCAGAAGCAGCGTCGCCACCATCACGAAGATCAGCGAGGCCGCAAGCCAGCCAGCCCAATCGCTTACGCGGTCAACGGCGCGGACATATCCACGGATCAGGCCCGGCATCGGTCTATCCTTCCTTGTTCGGGGTCAGCATGCGACCCTCAGCCCCCGCGCGGCCAGATCGGCGCGGATCTGGGGCGGGATGGCGTCATCGGTGATCAGAAGCCCGACACGCGCCGTCGGGCAGATGGTGAAGGCGGCGCGGCGGTCCAGCTTGCTGCTGTCGGCCAGAACGATCAGATTGCGGGCCGCCTGCATCATGGCGCGCGCGATCTGCGCCTCATCGTGGCAGGCATCCATGGCGCCGATTTCGGGCGCAAAGGCGGCCACGGTCAGCACGCAGTGATCGGCCTGATAATCGGCGATCTGGCCCAGAACCGAAGGCCCGACCGTCTGCGCGTTATCCGCCCGGAAGCGCCCGCCCAGAAGATGGACCGCCGCGTCCGAGCCGGCATGCGCCAGCGCCTCGGCCAGACGGCAGGAATTGGTGATGACGGTCAGCCCCGCGATCGCGGCCAGTGCCGGTGCCGCCGCCAGCGTGGTCGATCCGGTATCGATGAAGATCGTCGCCCCCGGCTCGATCTCATCGGCCAGAAGCCGCCCCATCCGGGTCTTTTCATCACTGGCCGTCGCGGTGCGGATCGCCATGCTCGGTTCGCTGAGAAGCCGCGCGCTGCGTGCGCCGCCATGCACTTTCTGCACCCGCCCGGTCCCGGCCAGACAGGCAAGATCGCGGCGGATGGTCTCGGTCGAGACGCCGAATCGCGCGGCGAGGTCATCGACGCTGGCTGATCCTGCGGCCCGGATCACGGCTTCGATCTGCATGCGTCTGTCGCGCGGCTTCATTCGTTTCGCTGTCCCTTTCCCCAGAGCCAATCCGGCGACCACGCCCATGTCAACGAAAATTTTTCAATTATTTTCAAGATCACATGCCCGAATCCACAATCTTCCCCTTGTGATTTGCCCGATTGGTCAGACTATAGGCAGGGCAGGCATCATCGCAGGCAGGGGGCGGGCTTTGGCGGATTACGATCTGGCGATCATCGGGGCCGGAATCGTGGGCTGCGCGCTGGCGCGGCGCTTCGCCATCGACGGGGCGCGGGTGCTGCTTCTGGAACGCGGGCATGACGTGCTGGACGGGGCCTCGAAAGCGAACAGCGCCATCCTGCACACCGGTTTCGATGCGCCCGAGGGCTCGCTTGAACTGGATTGCATCCGGGCCGGTTACGCCGAATATCAGGATATCCACGCCCGGCTTGACCTGCCGCTTGACCGGTCCGGCGCGCTTGTCCTGGCCTGGGACGACACGCAGGAGGCCGCACTTCCCGGCCTGATCGCCCAGGCCCATGCCAATGGCATCACCGATGCCGAGCCGATGGACCGCGCCGCCCTTCTGGCGCTTGAACCCGCGCTCAGCCCGCATCTGCGCGCCGGTTTCCGCGTGCCGGGCGAATCGCTGATCGATCCGTGGTCGGCGGGGCATGCCTATCTTTATCAGGCCATTGCCCATGGCGCGGAACTGCGGCTGCGCGCCGAACTTACCCGCGCCGAACGCCGCGCCGGGGCATGGCATCTCGACACCACCGCGGGCCCGGCGACGGCGGCTGTCGTCATCAATGCGGCCGGGCTTTGGGGCGATCATGTCGACCGCATCCTGACCGGGCAAAGCTGGTTTCAGATCCGCCCGCGCAAGGGCCAGTTCATCCTGTTCGACAAGCCCGCCGCCGCGCTGGCGCGCCATATCCTGCTGCCCGTTCCCACCGCCGTTACCAAGGGCATCGTGATCTGTCGCACGGTTTTCGGCAATCTTCTGGTCGGCCCCACGGCCGAGGAACAGGACGATCGCGACAATGCCACGCTGATCCCCGAAACCCTTGCCACGCTGCGCGAGACCGGCGCGCGTCTGCTGCCCGCGCTTGCCGGGCATGACGTCACCGCAGCCTATGCCGGCCTGCGCCCCGCGACCGAGGAAAAGGGCTACCGCATCCGCGCCGATCTGGCGCAGGGGCTGGTGACGGTGGGGGGGATCCGCTCGACCGGGCTGTCGGCGGCGCTCGGGCTGGCGCGGCATGTGGCGGGGCTGGTGGGCGGGGACGCGGGCGTGCCCCGGCATTGGCCGCAGATGCCCGTGCTGGCCGAGACCGGCCCGCGCGACTGGCAAGGCCCCGGCAATGGCGGCATCATCTGCCATTGCGAGATGGTCACCCGCCGCGAGATCATGGCCGCGCTGTCCGGCCCCGCGCCCGCGCATTCGCTTGCCGGACTGAAGCGGCGCACCCGCGTCACCATGGGCCGCTGTCAGGGCTTCGGCTGCATGGCCGCGCTGACCGGGATGACAAGGGGCCGCTTCACCCAGCCCATGAGTTGCGGGGACCGCGATGACCGCTGACAGCCATACCGATATCGCCATTATCGGTGCCGGCCCCGCAGGGCTGGCGGCGGCGGCGGAACTGCGCCGGCTCGGGGCGGGCCGCGTCATCGTGATCGAACGCGAGGGCCTGCCCGGCGGCATCCCGCGCCATTGCGCGCACTCACCCTTCGGCATGCGCGAATTCCACCGCATCATGACGGGCAGGGCCTATGCGGCGCGGTTGGCCGATGCCGCCACACAGGCGGGGGCCGATATCTGGACCGGCTGCTCGGCCGTGGCGCTTGGCAGCGGCCCCGACCTGCTGCTGAGCCGCCCCGAAGGCACCATGCGCCTGCACGCCCGCGCCGTGCTTCTGGCCACCGGCACCCGCGAATCCAGCCGCATCCAGCGCATGATCGGCGGCCAGAAGCCGGGCGGGGTCATCCCCACCGGGGCGCTGCAAGCCATGGTGCATCTGAACCACCAGATCCCGTTTCGCCGCCCGGTCATCCTTGGTACGGAACTGGTCAGCTTCTCGGCGCTTCTGACCTGCCGGCAGGCCGGCATCCGCCCCGTGGCCATGATCGAACCCGGCCCCCGCATCACCGCGCGGCACCCGCTTGGCCTTCTGGCGCGCGTGCTTGGCGTGCCGGTGCTGACCGGCACCCGGCTTGACGCGATCCATGGGCGCGGGCGGGTCAGCGCCGTGACGCTGCAAACCCATGGGGCCAAGACCCTTCTGGACTGCGACGGCGTGCTGCTGACCGGTGCCTTCCGGTCCGAGGCCGCGCTTCTGGGCACCGCCACCGATCCGCGCTCGACCGGGCCGGTGATCGACAGTTTCGGGCGGATCGCGGGGCGTGCCGGCTGTTTCGCCGCCGGCAATCTGCTGCATCCGGTCGAAACCGCCGGGGCCTGCTGGTCGGGGGGGCGGCGCGCCGCGCAGGCCATCCACGCCTTCCTGCAAGGCGCGCTGCCCGACCCGGCCCTTGCCGCGCCACTGGCCATCGAAAGCGACGCCATCCGCTACGCCCTGCCGCATCTTGTCCATGCGCCCGCGCCCGGTGGGGCGGGCCAGCTTCTGATGCGCCTGGCACGACCCGCGCGCGGCCTGCTGGAGCTGCATCAGAACGGCCAGATCATCGCGCAAAGGCGACTCAATTCCCGGCCCGAGCGGCGCATCACCCTGCCGCTGCCCGCCGGGCTGGGGCCACAGCCCCTGACCCTCAGGCTGAGGGGCGCATGAAGGTTCTGGCCATCGATCAGGGCACGACCTCGACCCGCGCGCTGCTTTACGATGGCGGCGCGCTGCGCCCGGTCATGCAGCGCGCGCATCGCCAGATCCTGCCCGCGCCCGGCCATGTCGAACATGACCCGGCAGAGCTTCTGGCCAATGTGAATGCCGCGCTTACCACCCCTTGCGATCTGGTCGCACTGGCCAATCAGGGCGAAAGCTGCCTTGCCTGGGACGGGCGCGACGGGCGGCCGATAACCCCGGTCATCGTCTGGCAGGACGCCCGCACCGCCCCCGAAACCGCGCGGCTGGAACAAGACGGCATGGCCGATGAGGTCACATCCCGCGCGGGCCTGCCGCCCGACCCCTATTTCTCGGCCTCGAAACTGGGGTGGATCATGCGCCACTGCCCCGATGCGGCACCGCTCGCCCGTGCCGGGCATCTGCGCATGGGCACCACCGATGCCTTCTTCCGCGACCGCCTGACCGGCCGGTTCGAGACCGACATCGCCACCGCCTCGCGCACATCCTTGATGAATATACGAACCGGGCAATGGGATGATACGCTGTGCCGGATCTTCGGCGTGCCCCCTGCCAGCCTGCCCCGGATCACGCCCACGGCGGGACGCTTCGGCGTGACGGCACAGGGCGCGCGGCTGGTGGTCAGCATCACCGATCAGCAGGCGGCGCTTTACGGCCATGGCTGCCGCAGGCCGGGCGATGCCAAGGCCACCTTCGGAACCGGCGCCTTCGTGCAATGCCTGACCGGAACGCTGATCCGCCCCGACCAGCCCGGCCCCCTGCCCACCATCGCCTGGCACCTGCCCGGCGAGCCTGTGCGCTACGCGCTTGACGGCGCGGTCTACACGGCGGCGGCGGCTGTGGACTGGGCGAAATCCCTTGGCCTTTTCAGCGATTTCCACGCCATCGGCCGCTTCTCCGGGGCTGCCGCCATCGACCGGGGGCTGGCCTTCCTGCCTGCCCTGGCCGGGCTGGCCTGCCCGCATTGGCAGCGCGGGGCGCGGGGCGCGTGGTTCGGGCTGGGGCTGGAGCACGGACCCGCCGATCTGATGCAGGCGCTTCTGGAAGGCATCGCCCTGCGCACCGCCGAGGCCCTTCTGGCCATCCACACCTGCCAGCCGGTCACGGGCCTTTCGATCGACGGCGGGCTGGCGCGCAACGATTATCTGACGGACTTCCTGGCCGGGCTGCTGCCCTGCCCGGTGGCACGGGCGGATGCGATCGAAAGCACCGCCCTTGGCCTTGCCCATATGGCGCTGACCGCCGAAGGCCGCCCCGTGCCCGACACGCCCGCGCACCGGCCCGTCACCCCCGCGACCAAGGCACGCGCCATGGCAAAGACACGCCTGAACCGCTTCGCCCGCATCCGCACGCAACTCAGCGCATTGTCAGCCGAAATCGCGGCCTGCTGAGCCGCGGATTTTGCCCGCCCGAACGCTCAGGCGACAGGCTCGTGCTTTTTGCGGTAGCGCGCGATCAGCACCAGGCCAAGGCCGGAAGCCAGCAGCTCTACCCCCAGGATCGTGCCGAAATTGGGGTTCAGGCCGAACATCAGCACCAGCCCCATCACAAGAGAGATCGCGCCCGTGCCAAGCACCAGGGGCATGTTCTCATCACCCTGCATGGATTGCGCGGCATAGATCTTCGCCCCGCCCGAGATCAGCAGCATCAGCACGATCAGGCTGCGCAGAAGCCGGCTGGCGGCAAGGTCCCCGAAGAACAGAAACAGCGCGATCAGCGCCGCCGCCCCGGCGATGATACCGGCGCGGATACGCGCGCCCTGCGTCACCGCGCGCCATGCCGCCCATGCCTGCAAGGCGGCGACCGCCAGCAGCGCCCAGGCCACCAGTGTCACGGTAGCCAGCGCCGTGCCGGTCGGATTGATCAATGCCAGAAGCCCGCCGATCAGGGCGGCCAGCCCGGCGGCAAGCATGAAGCCCGACGTGCCCATCCGCGCAACTCCTTTTCACCTGCTGCTGATGCCCTTGCTGCCCGATCCGCGCGCGCAGGGCAAGCACGATCACTCGGGCTGACCGGCGGGGGCGGCGCTGCTGTCTGCCTCGAACGGCTCGACATTCTCGGCCAGAAGCACGGCGAAGGGGCGGGTCGAATCGAAGCTTGCCATGATGATCGCGGCGATGGCGGTCAGCGGAATGGCCAGAATCGCCCCCGCCACCCCCCAGACCGAGGACCACAGCGCCAGCGCCACCAGCACCACAAAGGGCGACATGTTCACCCGCCGCCCGACCATCCGCGGCTCCAGCGAATTGCCGACCCAGATCTGCGCGGCGGTCAGCAGCGCCGCGACCATCAGCGTCTTCTGGACCGAGCCGAATTGCGCCATGCTGAGCATGACCGGAAAGACCACCCCCAGCATCGAGCCGATATAGGGGATGTAATTCAGCAGCGCGATCATCACCGCCCAGAACAGCGCGAAATCGACACCCAGAACGGCCATGGTCACAAAGGAAAGCACGCCCAGGATCGCGTTCACCAGCGTCTTGACGGTGATATATTCACCGATCGCGCCATTGACCTCGGCGATGATGCGATGGGTGCGCGCGGCCCTGTCGCCTGGCAGGGCCACCGCGATCTTGCGCGCGAAGCCGCCGCGCTCGCCCATCAGAAACACCGCATAGACCAGCACCATGAAGATCAGCCCCGCCGCCGAACTGATCGAGCCAAGCACCGTCGTCGCGATCTCGCGCAGGGGCAGGGCGGCGCGCATCCGTTCCAGCATCTCGTTGATATCGGGGCGGGCATCGAAATCCAGAAGCCCCGTCAGGTCATTATAGATCGCGTCGATATTCTGCTGATATTCCGGCATCTTGACGCTGACCTGCGTGGCGGTGGACATCATCACGCCCCCCAGCCAGAAGACGAAAACCACGAAGCCAAGCAGCACCGCCAGCCGCCGCGCCCATTCCGGCGCGCGCCCGACCCATGGCAGCCGGGCAAGCGCATTGCTGGCCGCCACCAGCACATAGACCGAAATCACGGCAATGATGATCGGCAGCAGAAACGCCTTGCCGATGATCATCAAAAACCCCGCCAGCACCACCAGCATGAGCCAGAGCACCACGCCCATAAGCCCGCGCAGCGGGTCGTTTTCACGCAGCATTCCCGTCTCCCTGACTGTAGCGGGTGTTCCGGGCCGGATCATGGCATGCGGGCCGGCGCGGGTCCATGCCATGGCGGCACGCGGCCTCTTTCGGGATTTTTCGCGCCGCGCCACCTACACATCCCCGCCGTTCCGGTTAGTCTGCGCAGCATGAACCGATCACGGAACAGGGCCGACATGGACTGGAAAAAGCCACTGGGGATCTCGCTTCTACCCTTGATGCTCGGGCTTTTGTTTCTTGCCGCCTCGTTCACGCCCTCGCTGATCCCGCGCGGCTCGGGCTTGCAGGGGATATTGGGCGGGGTGGTGGCGGCACTTGGCTATCTGATCGGGCGGCTGCTGCTCAGCCTGTGGCGGCAGATGTCACTGCCGCGCCTGCGTGGGCGGGGTTTCGTGATCGGGCATATGCTGGTGGCCATCCCGGTCCTGGCGGTGCTTGGCTATGCCATGGCGCATGAGGTGCCCTGGCAGAATTCGATCCGCACGCGCATGGGGATGGAGCCGCTGGAATCCATCCGCATGCTGCATGTGCTGACGCTGGCGGCACTGGTTTTCGCCGCGCTTTACATGCTCGGCGCGCTGATCCAGATGTTCTTCGACCGCATCCGGCGCTGGCTTTACCGCTTCATGCCCGCGCGCAGCGCCAATCTGGCCGGGCTTCTGATCGTGGGCGTGCTTTTGTTCATCATCTCGCGCGACGGGATCGTGGACCGGCTGATCGGCTTTTTCGACCGCAGCTACACGCTGGCGCAAGACCTGTTCGAAAATGCGCCCCCGCCGCCGGAAAACCCCTTTGTTCCGGGCAGTTCCGCATCGCTGATCGACTGGGGTGCGATGGGGCAGCCGGGGCGGAACTTCGTGACCTCGGGGCCTGATGCGGCGGCGATTTCCGATTTCATCGGGCGCGAGGCGCGCCGCCCCCTTCGCGTCTATGTCGGGCTGGCCGAGGCCGAAACCGCGCAGGAACGCGCCGATCTGGCGCTGGCGGAACTCAAGCGTATCGGCGGGTTCGACCGCAAGCTTCTGATCGTGGCCATGCCCACCGGCACCGGCTGGCTCGACCCCGGCAGTTTCGACCCGCTGGAATATATGCATGGCGGCGATGTCGCCTCGGTCGCGGTGCAATATTCTTACCTGCAATCCCCGCTGGCGCTGATCATCGAGACCGACGCCGGGCTGGAACAGGCCCGCGCCCTCGTCTCGACCATTCACCGCCACTGGCGCAGCCTGCCGCGCGACAACCGGCCGCGGATCTATATGCACGGGCTCAGCCTCGGGGCATGGGCCTCGATGTATGGCACCGATATGGAGGCATTGCTGGACGATCCGATCAACGGTGCCCTCTGGGCCGGCCCGCCCTTCCCCTCGGCGCGCTGGAACGAGGCCATGGCCGCGCGCAATCCCGGCACGCCTTTCGTCGCCCCCGATGTGGGCGAGGGGCGGCTCTTTCGCTTCGCCAGCCATACCAAATCCGCCGGGGGACCGGGCGGATGGGGCAGCATGCGGCTGATCTTCCTGCAATATTCCAGCGATCCCATCGTGTTCTATCAGCCAAGCGCGCTGTGGCGGGCACCGGCATGGATGCGCGAACCCCCGGCCAAGGACGTCTCGCCAAGCCTCAGCTTCATCCCGGTGGTCACGCAGTTCCAGCTTGTCCTTGACATGGCCATCGCGCTCAGCGCGCCCTCGGGGCATGGACATTCCTATTACGCTCATGACTATATCGGCCCCTGGGTGGCGCTGACCGCGCCGGCAAGCTGGACGGATGCCGATACGGAGCGGCTGAAAGCACGATGCGACGGGGAAAAGCAGCAGGGTTGCAGAAACGTGGCCGACGAAAGCTCTGGCTGGGGGTTCTGGGCGCCGCCATCGCCGTGATGCTGCTTGGCGCGGCGCTGAACTCGGCGCGCAACTGGGCGGGAATCGCAGTCACCAGCGATACATCTGCCGCGCGGCTGGCCCTGCTTTCCCCGGCATGGCGGATGGTGCCCGAAGGCGTTTCGGTGGATCAGGCGGGCGCGATGCTGCTTTCGGGCTGCGACGGGGTTCATGACAATATGGATTACTGGGCGGGCGTTCTGGCCGGGCGCGGCCATCCGGGGCTGATCATCGACAGCCACGGGCCGCGCGGCTTCGACATGCTGGAAAGCTGGCGGCTTTTATGTATGGGGCAATTGCTGCCGGGGGCCGAACGCGCGGGCGATCTGGCCGTGGCACTGGCCGCGACCGGGCGCGACCGGGTGGTGCTTCTGGGCGCCTCTCATGGCGGGTGGAGCGTGCTGGAATTCCTGCATCACGCCAGGGACGGCACGCTGCCGCCCGGCCTGAGCGACTGGCCCGCCCCGCCCGAGACCCTGCTTGGCCAGATCGGCGCGGCAGTGGTGATCTATCCCTATTGCGGCGTGTTGAACGGGGCGGCACAGGGCGACTGGACCGACATGCCGCCGATCCTGATGATCCTTGCGGGACAGGATGAACTCGGCGTGACGCCCGCCTGCCAGAAAATGGCCACGCGCCTGCGCCGCCTCGGCGCGCGCATCGATCTGGTGCTTTACGAAGACGCCGGCCACGGCTTCGAACAGCAAGAGCGCGCGCCGCTTTCACTGCTGGATTTCCGCCCCGACCTGCGCAGCGCCGCAACCGGCGTGGTCAAGGATTTCCTTGACCGCCACGGACTTTAGCCTATCCCATCGCCGCGCCCGATGGGGGCGATGGGTCATGGCTTCCCGCTCATCCCGGACCAGTTCCTTCCCTCGTTTCTTCTGTCCGGAAATATCCTCGGGGGTCCGGGGGCAGACAGCCCCCGGTGTCATGAGCATCTGGACAGGGAAGAACCCGATTTACGGACGCAAGGGCCGATCCAGAAGCGCGGGGTCCTCGTCGCGCAGGTCGAAAGGGCTGGTGATACCCAGAAGGGCCATGTCGCGGGTGATCTCGTCGCGCAGCAGATGCGCGGCATGGGTCACGCCGGGCGCGCCATGGGTGGCTGCGGCGTAAAGGAAGGGCCGGCCCAGAAAGGTGAAATCCGCCCCCAGCATGATCGCGCGCAGCACATCGGTGCCGCGCCGGATGCCTCCGTCCAGCATCACCACCATATCGGGCACCGCCCTGCGCGCCGCCGGCAGCACATCCAGCGCAGAGACCGCGCCGTCAAGCTGGCGCCCGCCATGGTTCGACAAGATCACCCCGTCGCAGCCCGCATCACGTGCCGCCAGCGCATCATCGGGATGCATCACCCCCTTCACCACCAGCTTGCCCGGCCAGAGCGCACGGATGCGCGCGATATGCGCCCATGTCAGCCGGTCGCGCGCGATCACCCCGCGCACCAGCTTGCGCGAAAAAAGCGGCGGGCCTTGCGTGGCGGTCATATTCTCGAAATGCGGCATGCCGCGCGCCCGGATCTCGCGTGCCAGCGTCCCGATCAGCCAGCGCGGATGCGTGGCCCCCTGCCAAAGCAGCTGCCCCGACAGCCGGAAGGGCGCGTCGAAGCCGTTGCGGGCGTTATTTTCACGGTTGCCGGCCACGGGCACGTCGCCAGTCACCACCAGCCGGTCGAAACCGGCTGCCTGAAGGCGGTTCAGCAGGCCCTCGATCGTGGCGTCATCGCCGGGGATATAGGCCTGAAACCAGCGGCTTTCGCCCTCGGCCGCGACACGTTCAAGCGGGGTCAGCGAGGCGGCCGAGCAGATGGCGAAGCTGCCTGCCCGCGCCGCGCCCTGCGCCAGCGCCACATCACCGTCATAGGCGGCAAGCGCGCTGAAGCCCATGGGTGCCACGGCGAAGGGAACGCCGTAGCGCTGCCCGAAAAGCGTGGTGCCGGGATCGCGGGCCGAGACATCGCGCATGATCCTGGGGCGAAAGCCCACATGCGCGAAGGCCCTGCGATTGGCGGCAAGGGTTTCGCCCCGCTCGGCCCCGCCGCTGACATAGCCATAGATCGCGCGCGGCAAAAGCCTGCGGGCCGGGGCTTCGAAATCATCCAGCGCCAGCATCCTGCCCAGTCCGCGCGGCGGCCTGGCACCCTGCCCTGCCCCGCCATGATCATCGCCTGCTTCGAAGCGCATCCCCTGCCCCCTTGTCGTTCGCCGCCGGTTTTCGCGGATCGGCGCGGGAAAGGCAATCGCACCGCCTTGCCATCGGGTGCGGGGCTGCTAGCCTGCGCGCGCGGCCACGAGCGGCCCGACAATCAGGAGAGTGCGATGAACAATCCCCTTGCGATCTCGCGGCGCGGCTTTCTGTCCGCCTCGGTCGCCGGTCTCGGTCTGGTGATGCTGCATCCTTTCTCGGCCCGCGCGCAGGCGGGTCAGGCACATCTGCGCATCATGGAAGTGACCGACCTGCATGTGCATGTCTGGCCTTATGATTATTATGCCGACAAGCCGGTGGATACGCTTGGGGTGGCGCGCACCGCCTCGCTCGTGAATGCCGTGCGGGCCGAAGCCGCCAATTCCATCCTGCTGGACAATGGCGATTTCCTGCAAGGCAATCCGCTTGGCGATTACATCGCCTATGAACGCGGCATGGCACCCGGCCAGATGCATCCGATCATCACCGCCATGAATACGGTCGGCGTGGATGGCGGCACGCTTGGCAATCACGAATTCAACTACGGGCTGGAGTTTCTGGCGGCGGCCCTTGCCGGGGCGGCCTATCCGGTCACCTGCTGCAATGTCGTCACCACGCCGGGCGCAACCCCTGATCAGGACGAAACCCTTCTGCCCCCCTATGTCGTGCTGACCCGCGATCTGACCGATGGCGCGGGCCAGACCCATCCGGTTCGCATCGGGCTGATCGGCTTCGTGCCGCCCCAGATCATGCAATGGGACCGCAAGCATCTTGAAGGTCAGGTGACGGCGCGCCCCATCCTGCCCGCCGCCGAAGCCTGGGTGCCGAAGCTGCGCGCCGAGGGCGTGGATCTGGTCATCGCCCTGTCGCATTCCGGGATCGAGGCGCTGCCCTTGCCCGAGGATGCCGAGAATGCATCCCTTGCGCTGGCGGGGGTGGAAGGCATCGATGTGGTGCTGACCGGCCATCATCACCGCGTCTTTCCCGGCCCCGATTACGAAGGGATCGAAGGCGTCGACGCAACCGCCGGCACCCTGGCCGGCAAGCCCGCCGTCATGGCCGGCTTCTGGGGCAGTCATATGGGCCTGATCGACCTGCTTCTTGAGCGCGAGGGCGAAGGCTGGAAGATCGCCTCTCACATGGTCGAGGCCCGCCCGATCTGGGAACGCGATGCGGATCGCAACATCATCCCGCTTGTCGAAAGCGTGCCCGCCGTCGAGGAAAGCGTGCGCCCCGAACATGAGGCCACGCTGGATTACATCCGCCGCCCGGTCGGCCGGACCTCGGCACCGCTTTACAGCTATTTCGCGCTTCTGGCCGATGATCCCAGCATCCAGATCGTGACCAATGCGCAGAAATGGTATGTCGAACAGATGCTTGCGGGGACCGAGCATGAGGGGCTTGCGATCCTTTCCGCAGGCGCGCCCTTCAAGGCGGGCGGGCGCGGCGGGCCGGATTACTATACCGACGTGCCGGCCGGCGATATCGCCATCAAGAATGTTGCCGATCTTTACCTTTATCCCAATACGATCCGGGCCGTGCGCGTGACCGGCCAGCAGGTCAAGGACTGGCTGGAACGCAGCGCCGGTATCTTCAACCGGATCACGCCGGGCGAAAGCGATCAGATGCTGCAAAACCCGGCCTTCCCCAGCTATAATTTCGATGTGATCGACGGTGTGACCTATCAGATCGACCTGTCCCAACCCTCGCGCTATGATGGCGACGGCGGGCTTGCGGATGCGTCGGCCAACCGTATCACGGGCCTGATGCTGAACGGCGAGCCCCTTGACCTGGAAGCGGAATTCATCGTGGCCACGAATAATTACCGGGCCGAGGGCGGCGGGAATTTCCCCGGCAATGACGGCTCGACCGTGGTGTTCGAGGGGCCGGACACGAACCGCGACATCATCGTGCGCTATATCGTCGAACAGGGCACCATCGACCCCGAGGCGGATGGCAACTGGTCCTTCGCGCCCTTGCCGGGCACGAGCGTGCTGTTCGACACCAGCCCCAGGGCCGAGGCTTTCCTGCGCGATCTCAAGGGATTGTCGATCGAGCCCGTGAACGGGGGCGAGGACGGCTTCGCACGTTTTCGCATCGCGCTTTAGGCAGGCGCGCCCGGTATGGATATGAATTGCGATATGGGTGAAAGCTTCGGTGCCTGGGTCATGGGCGATGATGCCCGGATGCTGGGGATCGTCACCTCGGCCAATATCGCCTGCGGCTTTCATGCCGGCGACCCGGCGGGGATATTCGATACGCTGCGCATGGCGGCGGCGCGGGGCGTCGCGGTGGGCGCGCATCCGGGTTATCGCGATCTGGCGGGGTTCGGGCGGCGCGCCATGGCGGTTTCGGCGCGCGATCTGACGGCGGATGTGATCTGGCAGATCGGCGCGCTTGACGGGCTGGCCCGCGCTGCGGGCACGCGGGTCAGCTATGTCAAGCCGCATGGCGCGCTTTACAACACCATTGCCGAAGGCGGCGATCAGGCCCGTGCGGTGATCGCGGCGATCCGCGCCTATGATCCGGCCCTGCCGCTTCTGGCGCTGGCGGGATCGCCCCTGATCGCCATGGCGCGTGATGCCGGGCTGACAGCCGTGCCCGAGGCTTTCGCCGACCGCGCCTATCTGCCCGACGGCCGGCTTCTGCCGCGCGACCGCCCCGGCGCGGTGATCCATGATCCGGCCCTGATCGCGCAGCGCATGACCCGCTTCGCGCAGGAAGGCGTCATCACCGATATCGGGGGGCGCGATATCGCGCTTGATGCGCGCTCGATCTGCGTGCATGGCGACAGCCCCGGCGCGGTGGCCATGGCCCTTGCCATCCGCGACAGCCTGAAGGCGGCGGGCGTCGCGCTGGCGTCTTTTGCGCGGGCGGGCTGACCATGCGCGTGCTTCCCGCAGGTGGCAGGGCGCTGCTGATCGAACTGGCCGGGCTGGATGAGGTGCTGGCGCTGCTGGCCAGCCTGCATGCCGATCCGCTGCCCGGCGTGGATGATCTGATCCCCGCCGCGCGCACGCTGGCGCTTGGCTATGATCCCGATGTGACCGGCCCCGGCGCGATCCTTGCCGCCCTTGCCGCGCGCGATCTGGACAGCCCGCCCCCCGAAACCGGGCGCGAGGTCGAGATCCCCGTCATCTATGACGGCGCCGATCTGGATGAGGTCGCAACCCTGACCGGCCTGACCCGGACCGAGGTGATCGCGCGTCACACAGCCACGCCCTGGCGCGCGGCCTTCAGCGGCTTCGCGCCGGGGTTCTGCTATCTGACCGGGGGCGATCCGCTGCTGCTGTCGGTGCCGCGCCGCGCCAGCCCGCGCCCAAGCGTGCCCGCAGGCTCGGTCGCGCTGGCGGGCGGGTTCAGCGCGGTCTATCCCCGGCAAAGCCCCGGTGGCTGGCAGTTGATCGGCACCAGCCCGGTCGGCATGTGGGACATCGACCGCGCGCCCCCCGCCCTGCTTGCGCCGGGCGATCTGGTCCGCTTCACCCGATACGCACCCCGGCGCGCATCCCCGAAAGCCGCCGCACCGCCGCCCGATCCGCAGCCCGCCACAGCCCCGCCCACGCAGCCGCCTGCGTCATTACCCGCACCACTGCCGGGCGCGTCTGCACAGCCTGCCACTCTGCCGCCGTCGCCCCCTCAGGCCCGGCTAGATATCCTTGCCGCGCCTTTCCCGGCGCTCATTCAGGATGGCGGGCGACGCGGGCATGCGGGGCAGGGGGTCTCGGTCTCGGGGGCGGCGGACCGGGGCGCGTGGCGCGCGCTCAACCGGTTGCTTGGCAATCCCTCGGGCACGCCCGCGCTGGAAATCATCGGCGGCGGTCTGCGTCTGCGAGCCACTGCGCCCTGCACGCTGGCGATGACCGGCGCGCCCCGGCGGATCACGGGGGCGGGCGGCCCCTTGGCCAGCCACACCGCCTTTGCGCTGAACGCGGGCGATGAAATCGAGATCGGCCCGCCCGAGGCAGGCGTTTACGGCTATCTGGGCGCGCGGGGCGGGTTTTCGGTGCAGCCGGTGCTGGGAAGCGCCGCGCGCGACACGCTTGCCGGGATCGGCCCCGCGCCCCTGACGGAAGGCGGCTGGCTTGGGCTGGCCGGGCAGCGCGCCCGGCCCCTTGGCCCACCCATCTGCGCGCCCGATCTGCCGCGTCCGGGCGATCTGGTCTGGCTGGACGCGATCATGGGCCCGCGCGACGACTGGTTCAGCGCCAGCGCGCGCGCCGGTTTTCTGGCCGATGAATGGCGCGTCACCCCGCAGTCGAGCCGTATCGGCAAGCGGCTGAAGGGGGACCGGCCGCTGATCCGCCACCAGCCCCGCGAATTGCCGAGCGAGGCCACCACGCGGGGCAGCATCCAGATCCCGCATTCCGGTCAGCCGGTGCTGTTTCTGGCCGATCCGCCCCTGACCGGGGGCTATCCCGTCATTGCCACCATTGCCCCCCATCACCTTGATCTGGCGTCTCAGGCCCCGCCCGGCGCGCGCCTGCGCTTCCGCCCGATCCCGCCACCGAAAGGCCTGCCCGCATGAAGAAGCTTCTGATCGCCAATCGCGGCGAAATCGCGCTGCGTATCATCCGGGCGTGCCGGGATTACGGGCTGGCCTCGGTCGCGGTCTATGCGGATGCGGATGTGGACGGGCTTTGGCTCGGCCACGCGGATGAGGCCTTCCCCCTGCCCGGTGCCACCCCCGCCGCCACCTATCTGAACGGCCCGGCGCTGATCGCGATCGCCAGGCGGGCCGGGGCGGATGCGATCCATCCGGGCTACGGTTTTTTGTCGGAAAGCGCGGATTTCGCGCGCGCGGTGGCCGATGCCGGGCTGATCTGGGTCGGCCCGGATGCCGATACCATCGCGCGTCTCGGCGACAAGATCGCCGCGCGCGAGATCGCGCGCAAGGTCGGCGCGCCCCTGGTGCCGGGCAGCGACGGGCCGGTCTCGGGCGCAGATGATATCCGCGATTTCGTGCGCCGCCATGGCCTGCCCGTGGTCGTCAAGGCCGCCGGCGGCGGCGGCGGGCGCGGGATGCGCGTGATCCGCGAGACAGAGGATATCGAGCCGCTTCTGAACGAGGCCCGCAGCGAGGCCACGACCGCCTTCGGCAACCCCGCCTGCTATGTCGAGCGCTTCCTTGATCGCCCCCGCCATATCGAGGCGCAGATCCTTGCCGATCATCATGGCAATATCGCGGTTGCAGGCCTGCGCGACTGCTCGCTTCAGCGCCGCCATCAGAAGCTGGTCGAGGAAGCCCCCGCCCCCTTCCTGCCCGACGATCTGGCGCGCCGCATCACCGATGCCGCCCGCGCCATCTGCGCCGAGGCGGGCTATACCAGTGCCGGAACCGTGGAATTCCTGCTTGGCGCGGATGGCATGCTGAGCTTTCTTGAGGTCAACACCCGCCTTCAGGTCGAACATCCCGTCACCGAGGAAGTCGCCGGGATCGATATCGTCACCCAGCAATTGCGCATCGCCGAGGGGCTGGCGCTGGATTGCCCGGCCGATCTGCCCGCCCGCGCCCATGCCATCGAATTCCGCATCAATGCCGAAGATCCGGGCCGTGGCTTTCTGCCGATGCCGGGGCGGATCACGCGCTTCGTGCCCCCCTCGGGTCCGGGGGTGCGTGTCGATTGCGGGGTCGACGCAGGCTCGACCGTGCCGGCGGCCTTTGATTCGCTGCTGGCCAAGCTGATCGTGACCGGCCCGACGCGGGCTGCCGCACTGGCACGCGCGCGCCGGGCGCTGGCAGAGTTTCGGATCGAGGGCATTCCTTCGACCCTGCCCTTCGCGCGCGCCGTGACCGAGGCCGCAGATTTCAACGGCGATGGCCCTTTCGCCGTTCATACCGGCTGGATCGAGGAAGATTTCGCCGATGATCTGGCCGCCGCCCTGAACCGGCCCGCGCCCGATGAGACGCTGCTGCGCCTGCCCGCCGAGGTCGGCGGCCAACGCGCCGATCTGGCGCTGAGCGCCGCAGCCCTTGCCCGTCTGGCCAGGGCCCTTGGCACCGCGCCCGCCGCCGCGCCGGTGCCGGCGTCCACGCCCGGCCCCGCCCCCGCGCCGGGCGGTCTGCGCGCCCCCGGTGCAAGCGTGCTGCTGCGCTGGCTGGCCGATGAGGGCGCGGTGATCGAGACGGGCCAGCCCCTTGCGGTGATCGAGGCGATGAAATCCGAAATGACGCTGCACGCGCCCTCGGCCGGGGTGCTGCGCCGCCGTATCGCCGAGGGGACCGAACTGGCGGCGGATGATCTTCTGGCCGATCTGGCGTGACCGCCATGCGCGCTGAAGGGCGGGGGGTGGCGGCCCCCCCGCCCCCGCCGGTGTTTGGCCACTGATGAGAGGCAGGAAGGGTGTCCTTGACAGGCCGCGGCAGTTCCGGGGCTGACGGGCGGCGATAACATTGCGGCGAGCGGGGGAAGCCATGCCGTGCCGGGGCCGGGCGCGGGGTCAGCGACATGGCTGTCATGTTTTTGAAATCATTCGAGGATGCTTGATGCTGTGGTGCGGGGCGGCGGGGCCGGTCTTCGGTTGATTTTATGCATGCGCCGGATCGACAAGGGGGTGGCTTTGCGAAACACTTCGCCATCGACACCGTGCCTGCGCATATGATCCCGACCCCGCCTGACGGAGCCTGCCATGACCGACCCCACGCCCGAGTCCACCCGCGCAGGCGACCGCTATGCGCGCGAGCTTGAGCGTCATCTGGACTGGCTGGACAGTTTCACCTCGACCGCGCTCGGGGTTCTGGCCTCGGCCTCGGGGATCTATACCTATCTGGGGGTCAGGACGCTTCTGGATGATCCGGGCATCTGGACGACCTTTGCGGCGCTTGCCTATTCCATCGCGGTTTCCGTGGGGATTTTCGTTTTCTGGTCTTACCTTCTGCGGCTCTTGCCGGCGGTGCGCGGCGCGGCCTCGCGGCTGGGGTTGTTTTTGTCGATGATGCTTGGCTGTGTGGCGATCGTGGCCATGTCATCCTGGCTGAACGCGGCGGCGCTGGCGGGTGGTGCGGCGGTCGAGACCCATATGGCGACCACGATCCAGCATTATCAGGCCTCGCTTGAGCGGGCGCATTCCAATGCCGTGGCCGGGCAGTCGCTGGCGCGTGACGTGGCCCGCGTGCGCCAGAGTTTCGAGGATCTGTCGGAACTGGAAGCGGGGGGCACCTTGTCGGGCTTTTCGGGGCGTGGCGCGGTGTTTCGCGTGCTCAGCCAGAAACGCGCCGAGCTGGAAGCGCTGGAGGTTCAGCTTGATCAGGTCGCGGCCCCGATCGAGACCACCTTCGCGCAGGGCAATACCATCCTGTCGCGGATGCGGGGCACGACGGTCGGCACGGGCGCGCTGTCGGACCGGACGGTGCAGTTTTCGGAAGATGCGGTGGTGCTGGCCGGGCTGATCACCCAGCTTCGCCAGTTGAACCCCGCGCCCCTGGTGGCGCGCGCGGCGAATGATCTGTCCGAGGCCGTGGTGCTGCCCGAACTGGACGGGGCCACGCCCGAGATCCAGATGGGGCAGTCAAGCACGATCACATCCGTTCTGGCGCTTGTGGAAAGCCGCGCGCGCACCCTGTCGGATGCCGCAGCCGGGGTCGAGGCCCTGCCGCCCCCCGATGAGGCGATCTATATACCCATGTCCGCGGCCGATGCGGTCATCACCTATGCCGGGAATTTCGTGCCGGCATGGGCGGGGGCGATTTCCATCGATCTTCTGCCGGCGGTTCTGGTGTTCATCATCATGGTCATTCAGGCCGCGATCCGCAGCGGGCGGGGGCTGCATCACAGCGATGACCGCATGACCGTGGGCGAGTTGCGCGCCGCCCTTGCCGCCGCCGAATTGCTGCGCGCCTATGAGGAAGCCGCGCCGCCCGTTCAGCCCGCCCCTGCGCCTGCGCGCCCTGGGAATGGCGCGCATCAGGGTGAACCCCCGCATGAGGGGCGCTAGGATGGGGCTTTTCTCATCGCCCGGGGCGGCGATCCGGGCCGTGCTGATCGCGCAGGTGCTGCTGGCAGGCGCAATCGTGCTGATCGACCTGCGCGGCAGTCCGGGCCGGGCCGCGCCGGGCCTGTTCGCGCCCCCGGTCGAGGGGCCGAGTGTGCGCCCCTATCGCCCCGATCTGCGCCCGGCAGAGCCCGGCGCGCCGGCCATGCGCCCGATGCCGTCGCGGCTTGAGTTCCGGGCGGGCGATGATGTGATCATGGTCTCGGGGCAGATCGCGGGCGGGGATGCGGACCGTTTTGCCGCCTGGCTGGACGAACAGCAGCCGGGTGCCCGGCGCGTCTCGCTGGACAGTTCCGGCGGCTCGGTCGCGGATGCGCTGGCGATAGGCCGGATGCTGCGGGCGGGCGGCTTCGATACGGTGATCCAGGATGGCGCGGTCTGTCTGTCGGCCTGCCCCTATATCATGGCGGGCGGCATCAGCCGCGAGGCAGAGACCGGCGCGGTCGTGGGCGTGCATCAGCATTTCTTCGGCAAGAACACGCTTCTGCCCGCCTTCATGGCCGTACGCGACGTGCAGCGCGCGCAGGCAAGCGTGATGGATTATCTGGACGAGATGGGCGTGGATCTGCGCCTGATGAGCTATGCGCTGCGCACCCCGCCCGAGGAAATCCACATTCTGGATGCCGCCCGCATGGCGGAATTCGGCCTGACCACCGCCGGGGCCAGTGCCACCGCGGGCTAAGCCGGAAAAGGCCCGGATCGTCTCCGGGCCTTTGGGCGGGTTTACCAGCTTGTCAGCACGGCGCCCTGATATTTCTCGTCGATGAAGGCCTTCACCTCGGGCGAGTGATAGGCTTCCAGAAGCGGCGCGACCCATGCGGCATCTTCATCGCCCGCGCGGGCGACGATGATGTTCACATAGGGGCTGTCGGCCTTTTCCATCGCAATCGCGTCATTTTTGGGGTCCAGCCCCGAGGCAAGCGCGTAATTCGTATTGATGATGGCGATATCGGTGTCGGGCAGCGCGCGGGGAAGCTGCGCGGCGTCCAGTTCGGTGAAGCGCAGGCCCTTGGGGTTGTCGGTCACGTCCAGCACGCTTGGCACCAGCCCGGTGCCATCGGCAAGGGTGATCACGCCCAGATCCTGCAAGACCAGAAGCGCGCGCCCGCCATTGGTCGGATCGTTCGGAATGGCCACGCGCCCGCCGTCGGGCAGCGCGTCCAGACTGTCGATCTTGTCGGAATAGATGCCCATGGGGGTAGTGATGGTGGTGCCGATCTCGACCAGATCGAAGCCGCGATCCTTGATCTGGTTTTCCAGATAGGGGCGGTGCTGGAAGCTGTTGGCATCCAGATCGCCATCGTTCAGCGCGACGTTCGGGATGACGTAATCCGAAAATTCGACGACCGAGATATTCAGCCCCCCGGATGCTGCGATCCGGGCGACTTCTTCCATGATTTCGGCGTGTTCACCGGGGGAAACGCCGATCTTGATATCTTCGGCCATGGCGGCGGCGCTTAGCACAAGGGCAGAGACAAGGGTGGCAAGGCGAAGCATGTGACCTCCTTCAGGGGTTGAAAATCAGTGGCCGCGATTGCGGGGCGCGCGCTTGTCGACGCGGGCGGCGATCCATTCGCCGATGGATTGGACAAGCTGGACCATCACGATCAGGATGATGACGACCGCCGCCATCACCTCGGGCATGAAACGCTGGTAGCCGTAGCGGATGCCCAGATCGCCAAGCCCCTCGCCCCCGACCGCACCGACCATGGCGGAATAGCCGATCAGGCTGACGATGGCCAGCGTCAGGCCAAGGGTGATGCCGGGCAGGGCCTCGGGGATAAGCACCTTTCGGATGATCTGGCCGGGCGTGGCGCCCATGGCGCGGGCGGCCTCGATCAGCCCGGCGTCGACTTCCCGGATGGCGTTTTCGACAAGGCGCGCGATGAAGGGGGTGGCGGCGACGGTCAGGGGCACGATGGCGGCGGTCGTCCCGATAGAGGTGCCGATCACCAGCCGCGTGAAGGGGATGATCGCCACCACAAGGATGATGAACGGGACCGAGCGCGTGGCATTCACCACCAGCCCCAGCACCCGGTTCACACCTGGACGCGACAGCAGTTCACCCCGCTGCGAGGTCGCCAGAAACACCCCCAGCGGCAGGCCAAGCAGCGTCGCCAGCAGCCCCGAGGCCGCCACCATGTAAAGCGTCTGCCATGTGGCATGGGTCAGGATGGCGATCATGTTAGCGGACATAGCCCTGCACCTCTGTCATCAGCCCGTGGCGCTCCAGATAGGCGCGGGCGGTATCGCCCTGCGCGGCATCGACGGCGATCAGCAGATTGCCGAAGGGGCGCGTGCCGATTTCCTCGATCGCGCCGGCAAGGATGTTCACCTCGACCCCCAGTTCGGCGGTCAGCCGCGCCAGCATCGGATCGGTGGCATGGCTGCCGGCGAAGGTGACGCGAATGATTTCCTGCGCGGCACCGTCAGGCCGGGCCGGTTCGATCCGCCCGGCGATGAAACCGGGCAGGGTAATGCCGGTCACGCCCGACAGGAAGGACCGCGTGACCGGATGGCGCGGGGCCACGAACACGTCATAGGTCGGCCCGGTCTCGACGATCCGGCCAGCATCGATCACCGCGACATGGCTGGCGATATCGCGCACCACCGCCATTTCATGGGTGATCAGCAGGATCGTCAGCCCCAGATCGCGGTTGATATCGCGCAAAAGCCCCAGCACGGTCGCAGTGGTTTCGGGATCAAGGGCCGATGTCGCCTCGTCCGACAGCAGCACCCTGGGCCTGGTCGCCAGCGCGCGCGCGATACCGACGCGCTGCTTCTGGCCGCCCGAAAGCTCGGCCGGGTAGCGCGTGGCCTGCGCCTCAAGCCCCATGCGCGCGATCAGTTCCATCACGCGGGGGCGGATCTGCGTCTCGGGCAGGCCCGCGATCTCAAGCGGCAGCGCGATATTGCCGTAGACCGTGCGCGAGGCCAGCAGGTTGAAATGCTGAAAGATCATCCCGACCTCGCGCCGGATCGCGCGCAGCCCCGCGCCCGAGGCCCGGCCCACATCCTGCCCCCCAAGCATGACCGTGCCCGCGCTTGGGCGTTCCAGCCCGTTGACCATGCGCAGAAGCGTCGATTTCCCCGCGCCCGAACGCCCGATGATTCCGCAGATATCGCCCGCGCCGATCCCCAGCGTCACATCCTGAAGGGCGGTGACGCGCCGCGTGCCGGCGTCGAAGGCTTTCTCGACGCCCTCGAAGCGGATGGTGGCCCCGGTGATCACATTCTCGGACATTGGTTCTGCTGACGCTGTTAAAGACCGCCGCCTAACGCGATTCCCCCTGCAATGGCAAGGCGCGAAGCGGCGGGGGCCGGTGACAAGGGAAAGGGTCACGGGCAAGGCCGGGGGGGCGGAATGGGCGTTTGCGTCGCAGCGCGATGCGGTTGATTTCGGCCTGCTGCACCCCCAGATTCGGGGGCGATAGCCCTGCCGCGCGCTTCGCCCGTGCAGGCACCCCAGATCGGAAGGGATGCGCCCATGTCGGTTTTTGCCGCCCCGATAGCGGAACAGATCTGGGACATGAAATACCGCCTGAAGGACAGCGCGGGCCGCGTGGTCGATGCCACGCCCCAGGACACATGGCGGCGCGTGGCCCGCGACCTGGCCCGCCCCGAGGCCGACCCCACGGCGTGGGAAGACCGCTTCTACGCCGCGCTGAACGATTTCCGCTTCCTGCCCGCCGGGCGCATTCTGGCGGGCGCGGGCACCGGGCGCGCGGTCACGCTGTTCAACTGCTTCGTCATGGGCACGATCCCCGACAGTATGGGCGGCATTTTCGACGCCCTGCGCGAAGCCGCGCTGACCATGCAGCAGGGCGGTGGCATCGGCTATGATTTCAGCACCATCCGCCCCAAAGGCGCGGCGGTCCGGGGGGTGGCGGCGGATGCCTCGGGGCCGCTCAGCTTCATGGATGTCTGGGACGCGATGTGCCGCACGATCATGTCGGCGGGCAGCCGGCGCGGTGCCATGATGGCCACGCTGCGCTGCGATCACCCCGATATCGAAGCCTTCATCGCCGCCAAGCAGGACGGCACGCGGCTGCGCATGTTCAACCTGTCGGTGCTGGTGACGGATGATTTCATGAAGGCCGTCAAGGCGGATGCCGGCTGGGATCTGGTCTTTGACGGTCAGGTCTGCCGCAGCCTGCCCGCGCGCGATCTGTGGAACAGGATCATGCGCGCCACCTATGATTATGCCGAGCCGGGCGTGATCTTCATCGACCGCATCAACGCCGCCAACAACCTGTCCTATGCCGAAACCATCGCCGCCACCAACCCCTGCGGCGAGCAGCCGCTGCCGCCTTACGGGGCCTGTCTGCTTGGCTCGGTCAATCTGGCGCGGCTGGTAAGCGATCCCTTCACGCCCAAGGCCGCGCTTGATCTGGCAGGGCTGGATGATCTGGTGCGGGTGGCGGTGCGGATGATGGATAATGTCATCGATGTGTCGCAATTCCCCCTGCCCCCGCAAGCCGCCGAGGCAAGGGCCAAGCGCCGCATCGGGCTGGGTGTGACCGGGCTGGCCGATGCGCTGATCATGCTTGGCCTGCGCTACGGCGCGCCCGAGGCCGTGGCGCAGACGCGCGCGTGGATGCATGCGATCACGCGCGCGGCCTATCTGGCCTCAATCGATCTTGCGCGTGAGAAGGGGGCCTTTCCACTGTTTGATGCGGACGGCTATCTGGCTTCCGGCTTCATGGCCCGGATGGACGAAGATATCCGCGCCGCGATCCGCCGCCACGGTATCCGCAACGCGCTGCTGACCTCGATCGCGCCGACCGGCACGATCAGCCTTTTCGCCGGCAATGTGTCATCGGGGATCGAGCCGGTCTTCGCCCATGCCTATACCCGCAAGGTGCTGCAAAAGGACGGCGCGCACCGGTCCGAGGAAGTCGTGGATTACGCCGTGAAGCTGTGGCGCGATATCCATGGCGATACGCCCCTGCCGGATTATTTCGCCGATGCCCAGACCCTTGCGCCCATGGATCATGTCGCCATGCAGGCGGCGGCGCAGGAATGGGTGGACAGCTCGATTTCCAAGACGATCAACTGCCCCGCCGATATTTCCTTCAGTGATTTCAAGGATGTCTACCTGGCGGCATGGGATATGGGCTGCAAGGGCTGCACCACCTATCGCCCCAATGCCGTCACCGGCAGCGTGCTTTCCGTCGGCGCGGCCCCGCCCCCCGATCTCGACGCGCCGATGGACCGGCCGCCGTCGCTGGAAGGGGCGACCTATAAGCTGAAATGGCCCGGCAGCGCGCATGCGATCTATATCACCATCAATGATATCATTCACGATGGCCACCGCCGCCCCTTCGAGATTTTCATCAATTCCAAGAACATGGAACATTACGCCTGGACGGTGGCGCTGACGCGGATGATCTCGGCCGTGTTCCGGCGCGGGGGTGACGTCAGCTTCGTGGTCGAGGAGTTGAAGGCCGTGTTCGATCCGCGCGGCGGGGCATGGGTGGCGGGCAGCTATCTGCCCTCGATCCTGGCGGCCATCGGCGGCGTGATCGAGGACCACATGATCGCCACCGGTTTCCTGAACGGCAAAGGCATGGGCCTGAAATCCGACCCCGAGGCCGAAACCATCGCCCCCGCCGCGCTTCCATCCGGCCCCGCCTGCGAAAGCTGCGGCCAATATGGAATGCGCATGGTCGAGGGATGCATGACCTGCCCCTCCTGCGGGCATTCCCGCTGCGAATAGGCCCTGCCCGCCCGCCGGGGTTGTCACTGCTGGCATAAATTGGCCATTTTGCAGGGATTTTGTCCATTCTTGCAGGCATAATCTGTCCATACGCTTTTTCAGATGACCGGGGCCGTGCCTCTTGCGGCCCCGGCGCTGCCGATCAATAGCTACGCTGACACACGCCGACATCGTCACAAAGAGCGCCCGCCCCTGCGCCAATCAACGCACCCGTGCGCATATTGCCGTCTGTGGCCTTGGCGATGGCTGCGCCGACAAGGGCGCCCCCAACGGCTCGCTGTGCATCCGGGCTGATGGTAGTGCCGCCATAGGGGCTTGGCTGACAGGCTGCGAGGATGGCGATGAGTAGAGATGCGCCGGACAGGCGGAGGGCGTTTTTTTGCATTCTTTCTGCTCCTTTAAAATTCACCGAATCGCCGGGGCGCTCGGCATGATCCCCGGATGACACCGCCGGATTACATGAAGATTACGCGCCCCCCGGCAGAGGCGATTTAGCACCCGCATCAACCGGTAGGCGGATGCGGAAGATCGCGCCACCACCGGGGGCATCTTCAATTTCGGCCTCGCCGCCATGCGCCCTTGCGATGTCGCGCACCATCTTCAAGCCCAGCCCCGCACCCGCGCCATGGGGGTTGCGGCGAAAGAACGGCTCGAACACGCGCGCGCGGTCGGCTTTTGGGATGCCCGGCCCTTCGTCCTGCACTTCGATCACACCCGACGGATCCAGCCGCACGGTAATCGCGCCTTGGCCGCCGCCATGCTGAACGGCGTTCTGGATCAGGTTTACAA
>JAUNTV010000193.1 GCA_030538515.1 Paracoccus sp. (in: a-proteobacteria) | reverse complement strand
CCGCGCAGTTCGGTTTCGGGCCTGGCGCTGCTGGTATGGGTGGCAGAGGTCTTCGGCGAAGACGGCGCCGCCGAGGCATGGGAAAAGCTGCGCCCCAAGGTTCTGACCGTGACACAGGGCTGGTCCGAGGCCTACGGCATGTTCACCGATGGCGAGGCGGATATGGTGCTCAGCTTCACCACCTCGCCCGCCTATCACATCGGGGCCGAGGGCGACACGACCAAACACGCCGCCATCTTCCCCGAGGGGCATTACCTGCTGGCCGAACTGGCCGCGCAGACCAGGGGAACCGATCAGCCCGAACTGGCGCAGAAATTCATGGATTACATCCTGTCGCCCGAATTTCAGGGCATGATCGCGGAAGCCAACTGGTCCTATCCGTCCAAGCTGGCGGATGAGGACCTGCCCGATTACTTCGCCGCCCTGCCGCGCCCCGAAAGGACGCTGTGGCGGCCCGAGGCCGAGGTCGAGGCCCTGCGCCGCCCGGCACTGGACGAATGGCTGCGGGTCTTCACCAACTGACCCGCAAGACCCGCTGCCCTTCTTCGGCACGCGGAAGGGGCGCGCCGGGGGGCGAAAGGGGCGGCCCGCTGGCCCCGGCGCGTTTCAGCAGGCGTCGGGGTTATAGGCGTCGATGATCGCCACGGCTTCGGCGGCGGTATCGACGAAGCGGAAAAGATGCAGGTCCTCGGCGCTGATCGTGCCGGCTTCGGCCAGGGCTTCCCAGTTGATGATGCTTTCCCAGAACGCCTTGCCGAACAGCAGCAGCGGCACCTTTTTCATGCGCCCGGTCTGGATCAGGGTCAGGGTCTCGAAAAGCTCGTCCAGCGTGCCGAAACCGCCGGGGAAAACCGTGATCGCGCGGGCACGCAGCAGGAAATGCATCTTGCGGATGGCGAAATAGTGGAAGTTGAAGGACAGATCCGGCGTCACATATTCGTTCGGTGCCTGCTCATGGGGCAGCACGATGCCAAGCCCGATGGACTGGCCGCCCGCCTCATGCGCGCCCTTGTTTCCCGCCTCCATCACGCCGGGACCGCCGCCAGTGCAGATCACGAATTCGCGGCCATAGGTCTTCTGGCTGCGCTCGGTCATCAGGCGGGCGAATTCGACGGCCTCGGCATAGTATTTCGACAGATCGGCCAGCGTCCGGGTGCGGGCCTGATCCTTGTCTTCGGGCGCGGGAATGCGCGCGCCGCCGAACATCACCACCGTCGATTCGATGCCGCGTTCGTCAAGGATCATCTGCGGCTTGAGAAGTTCCAGTTGCAGCCGGACGGCGCGCAATTCCTCGCGCAGCAGGAAATCGGTGTCGGCAAAGGCCAGCCTGTAGGCCGGTGCCCGCGTCTGGGGCGTATCCGGGGTCAGTTCGGCCGAAATCGCGTCCTCGCGGCTATGCGGGAAGGGATGGGCGCGGCTGTCGTCTTCGATCATCTGGGCCTCTGGCTGGGTGGGGCGCATTGCGCCAGCTGATCCCCACGCTTATAGCCCTTGAAAGTCAGTTTCCACCCCGAGCAAGGATTTCCCATGACCGATTCCCCGTCAAATGCCGCGCTTGAAGCCACCATCGAAGCCGCCTGGGACGCCCGCGACACCATCACCCCGGCCAGCCATGGCCCCGCGCGCGACGCGATCGAGGCGACGCTTGCCGCCCTTGACAGCGGGCGGCTGCGCGTGGCCGAAAAGCGCGGGGCCGACTGGCATGTGAACCAATGGGCGAAGAAGGCCGTGCTTCTGGGCTTCCGCATCAAGGATATGGAAATGCAGTCCGGCGGCCCTCAGGGCGGCGGCTGGTGGGACAAGGTGGACAGCAAATTCGCCGGCTGGGGTGACGCCCAATGGCGCGAGGCCGGCTTTCGCGCCGTGCCCAACTGCGTCGTGCGCAAATCGGCCTATATCGCCAAGGGCGCGGTGCTGATGCCAAGCTTCGTCAACCTTGGTGCCTATATCGACGAGGGCACGATGGTCGATACATGGGCCACCGTGGGTTCCTGCGCCCAGATCGGCAGGAACGTGCATCTGTCTGGCGGGGTCGGCATCGGCGGCGTGCTGGAACCCATGCAGGCAGGCCCCACCATCATCGAGGACAACTGCTTCATCGGCGCGCGCTCTGAAGTGGTCGAGGGCGTGATCGTGCGCGAAGGCTCGGTCCTTGGCATGGGCGTGTTCATCGGCCAGTCCACCAGGATCCTGGACCGCGAAACCGGATCGGTCACTTACGGCGAGGTCCCCGCCGGTTCGGTCGTCGTTGCCGGCTCTCTGCCGTCGAAGAACGGGGTGCATCTTTACTGCGCGGTGATCGTGAAGCGGGTCGATGAAAAGACGCGCTCGAAAACCTCGATCAACGAACTTCTGCGCGACTGATCGCGGGCCGGGGCGCACGCCAGTCCCACAGGCGCGACAGGCAGGCGGCGGGGACTTCGTTTTCGCAGCCGGTGCAGGCATCGCCTGCTGCCCCGCCTGACCCGCCGGCAAGGCCCGGCACCGGGGACCGGGCGATCTGTCAGGCCCCGCCCCGGTCCGTGCCTGGCCGCAAGATGGTCACGATGGTTTCGCCATAGCGGCGTTGGTCCAGCAATTCAAAGCCCTCGGGCAGCACGGGGGGGGTGTTTTCCTCCCATATGATCAGGGCGTCGGGTGCCAGCCAGCCGCCTTCCTGCGCGGATGCCAGCGCTGCCTCGCCCATGGTCTTGCCATAGGGCGGGTCCATGAAGATCAGGTCATAGCCCGCCCCCCGGTTCGGGCCAAGCCGCGTGGCATCGCGCCGCCAGATATCGGTGACACCCATGGCGCGGGCCTTTTCGATATTGGCACGCAGCAGCGCGCGCGCCGCCGTGCCGTCATCGACGAAAGCGACACGGGCGGCGCCCCGCGACAGGGCCTCCAGCCCCAGGGCACCGGTGCCCGCGAACAGGTCCAGCACGCGCGCGCCTTCCAGCCGGATACCAAGGCTGTTGACAAGCAGGTTGAACATGGCCTCGCGCACCCGGTCGCTGGTGGGGCGCAGATGCGCATCCGCATCGCCCGCGCCCAGATCGGCCAGCTTCAGCCCGCGCAGCCGCCCGCCGACGATCCTCACAGCAGCGCCTTCAGGGGCGTTGCCGGATCGGCCAGAAGCGCGGGTTCGGGACTGCGGCCCGCCTCGATCAGACGCTTGCCGACCATATAGGCGCGCGGCTCGTTCAGGGCATCCACCGCGATCAGCCGCCCCGCGCGGTAATACCAGACCGAGCCGCCAGCGCCGGTCACACCGCCCTCGGGCGGGCGCGTGACGATCTGGTCGTAGCCCGTGCCAAGCCCGGCGATTTGCAGCTTCGCATCATACTGATCCGACCAGAACCACGGCCTGGGCAGGTAATCCGTCCCCTGGCCCAGCATGTCGGCGGCCACGCATTCGCCCATGTCGATGGCATTGCCGACGCTTTCCAGCCGGATACGCCCGCCTTGCACAGGAAACGAGGCGCAATCGCCCGCCGCCCAGATATCAGGGGCCGAGGTCCGCCCGCGCGCATCGCAGGCAATGCCATTGTCGATGGCCAGCCCGGCGGCTTCGGCCAGGGCGGTTTCGGGCGTCACGCCGATCCCCGCGACCACCAGATCGGCGGGCAGGCTGGTGCCATCGGCCAGGCGCACCCGCACGACGCTGGTGGTCCCTTCCAGCGCCTCTACCGCCGTGTTTTCAAGAATATCGGTGCCATGGGCGACGTGCAGCGCGCGGATCATCGCGGCGGTCTCGGGCGCGGCGACACGGCCAAGAATGCGCGCGGCGGCCTCGACCACGGTGACGTGCAGGCCCAGCTTGCGGGCAACCGCCGCGGCCTCCAGCCCGATATAGCCGCCGCCGATCACCACCAGATTGCGCCCCGCGACCAGTTCCGGGCGCAGCCGCGCGATATCGCCGAGGTTGCGGATATGATGCACGCCGCCCAGATCGCCGCCCATGGCCGCAGGCAGCGGGCGGGGCAAGGCGCCAAGCGTCAGCGCCAGCCGGTCATAGGCGACAGGCCCCGCGCCGGTTTCCACGATGCGCCGGGCAGGATCGATGCGATGGGCCCGCGTGCCGGTCAGCAGGCGGATATTCTGATCGCGCCACCAGTCATCGGCGCGCAGCACCAGCCGCTCCAGCCCCATCTCGCCCAGAAGATACCCTTTCGAAAGCGGCGGGCGCTGATAGGGCGGCGCATCCTCATCCCCGATCAGCGTGATCGCGTCATCGCTGCCAAGCCCGCGCAGCCGCGCCGCCAGCGCCGCCGCTGCCTGCCCCGCGCCGAGTATCACAATCTCCATGCCTCGCCCCTCTTGCGGCTGCCTGTCTGCCGTCATGACCCGCCCATAGCGGTCACGCAACCCCCGATTCCCGGCTTGACATTCCCACCCCCCGGGTCCAAACACCGCGCCCATGGGGCCGTAGCTCAGTTGGTAGAGCGCGTCGTTCGCAATGACGAGGCCAGGGGTTCGATTCCCCTCGGCTCCACCAATATTCCAGCTTGCCGCTGCCAGATTTCAACATGCCCAGGCGACCGTTCTGACGCGGGGCTGCTGCGATACGGACTGGCCTGGCATCGCGCGCATAGCCGGGTTCGACCATGACCAAAGCGTCGGCACCGTCACAGTCCCGGATTGCTGCCGCAGGAAAATGCCTGAACCTGTCAATCCCTTCCCGGCCCCTCCGCATCAAGCGATGATCGCGGCGCAATACATCATCCTCAAGCCCCAAAAACCAAGGCCCGGCGCGAAGCCGGGCCTTGCCTTTGATCACACTTCGAACTGAAGCGCGCGGGCCTGAAGGAACTTTCCGGTGCCCTCCAGCGCCGCCAGAACCTTGGCCGGCAGGGCCTCGTCAAGATACAGGATCGCAATCGCATCTTCGCCCGATTTCGTCCGGCCAAGCTGGAAATTGGCGATATTGACGCCCAGATCGCCCAGAATCGTGCCAAGCGCGCCGATGACGCCGGGCACGTCGCGGTTGCGGGTGTAAAGCATATGCGCGCCGATCTCGGCATCCAGATTGATCCCGCGAATCTGGATGAAGCGCGGCTTGCCGTCGCTGAAGACGGTGCCGGCGATCGAACGCTCCTGCTCCTCGGTGACGACCGTAACCTTGATATAACCGTCGTAAGTGCCTGCGGCCTCTTGCCGGGTGGTAGCGATCTGGATGCCGCGATCCTTGGCGATGGCGGGGGCCGAGACCATGTTCACATCCGGGTTCGTCGCCTTCATCACGCCCGAGATCACCGCCGCATTCAGCGCATTCACGTTCATATCGGCGACAATGCCGTCATAAAGCACATTGATCGACTTGATCGGCACATCGGTCATCTGCCCGATGAAACTGCCCAGATGCCCCGCCAGCTTGATCCATGGGCCCATCACCCTGGCCTCCTCGGCACTGACCGAGGGCATGTTCAGCGCATTCGACACCGCGCCGGTCAGCAGATAATCCGCCATCTGCTCAGCGACTTGCAGCGCGACATTCTCCTGCGCCTCGGTGGTCGAGGCCCCCAGATGCGGCGTCACCACGACATTGGGCAGACCGAACAGCGGGCTGTCGGTCGCCGGTTCCACCGCGAACACATCCAGCGCCGCGCCCGCGACATGGCCCGATTTCAGCGCCTCGGCCAAAGCCTCCTCGTCGATCAGACCGCCGCGCGCGGCATTGACGATACGCACGCCCTTCCTGGTCTTGGCCAAAGCCTCGCGCGACAGGATGTTGCGGGTCTTGTCGGTCAGCGGAACGTGCATGGTGAT
>JAUNTV010000192.1 GCA_030538515.1 Paracoccus sp. (in: a-proteobacteria) | reverse complement strand
ACAAGCACCACAAGGCCTATGTCGACAAGCTGAACGAGCTGATCGCCGGCACCGAATGGGAAGGCAAATCGCTGGAGGACATCGTTACCGGCACCTTCCAGAAGGGCGCCGTGGCGCAGAACGGCATCTTCAACAACGCCAGCCAGCACTGGAACCACAGCCAGTTCTGGGAAATGATGGCCCCGAAATCCGAAATGCCCGCAGCCCTTGAAGCCGCGCTGACCGAAAGCTTCGGCTCGGTCGATGCCTTCAAGAAGAAATTCGCCGAAGGCGGCGTGGGCCAGTTCGGTTCCGGCTGGGTGTGGCTGGTGAAGAACCCCGACGGCTCGCTGGAGATCACCAAATCCGAAAACGGCGTCAACCCGCTGTGCTACGGTCAGACCGCGCTTCTGGGCTGCGACGTGTGGGAACATTCCTATTACATCGACTATCGCAATGCGCGTCCGAAATATCTGGAAAACTTCCTCGACAAGCTGGTGAACTGGGAAAACGTCGCCTCGCGGATGTGACCCCTTCCGGGATCGCCTTGATCAAGGCCCGCCGGAGTTCCGGTGGGCCTTTCCTTGTCCGTCACCGGCGCGTCGATTCGCCCGGCGGAAAAGCCTGCCGTCATGGCTGCCTTTCGGGATGTGGGGTCAATGGCGCAGCCCCGCCCCGCGAAGAAACTGGCAAGGGCGCCGCAATCATAGGCGAGTGCCGGGGCGATCCGGCGGGGCGTCAATCATCGGGAATGCCCTTGGTCATTCATATCCGCCGCTCGAAGCGTGCCCGGCTGAGGATATGGCCCGTCTCATCCACGGTCAGGCGCAGCACCTTGTTCTTGTAGAAGAAAGACAGGCGAAACCGGCCCGCATCCGCGCCCTCGCCGCGTTCGTGCTGTGTGGTGATCTTGCCCGAGGCCATGGCCCGCGCGATGGCATGTTCGGGCAGGTCAAGCCCTTCGGCGATGATTGGCGCGGCGACGGTGAAGGTGTCTCCGTCGCGGGTGACATCGGCCATGTCGTTTCCCCTTGCCTGTGCGCGCGCTTCAGGTGCAGCATTGCAGCCAGCCGAAGCAAGCTCAACCCCGCCACCCATGTCCGACGATGATCTGCCCCCGGAATATGCCTCGCCGCCCTGTCTGGCGAGGGGGCTGGCGGGTGCCTCCGGCGATGGGCAATGGCGCCGTGCCACGCGGGCGCGCCTGATCGCCGCGCGGGATGCGATGCCCGATGCCGCCCGCGCCATCGCCGCGCATCTGGACAAGGCGCTGGCAAAGGGTTTCGGTGGCGCAAAGGGCATGGTGCTGGCCGCCTATTGGCCGATCCGGGCCGAGATCGACCTGCGCGACTGGATGGCAGCGGCATGCGCGCGCGCGGTGCAGATCGCGCTGCCCGTGGTCGTGGCAGGACATGCGCCGCTGATCTTCCGGCCATGGTCGCCCGATGCGCCGATGCGCATGGGCCGCTGGAACATCCCCGAGCCTGCAACCGACACGCAGGTCACGCCCCATATCATCCTTGCCCCGCTTGTCGGCTGGGACGAGGGGCGCTTTCGCATGGGTTATGGCGGCGGGTTCTATGACCGCACTCTGGCCGCTTCCCGCCCGCGCCCCTACAGTATCGGTATCGGGCATGAGGGGGCGCGCCTGCCCTCGATCCGCCCCGAACCCCATGACGAGGCGCTTGACCTGATCATCACCGAGGCAGGCCCATACTGAACCCGGCGCGTAGCGCCCCGTCATCGGCAGATACTTATCCGGCCCCCTGTCGCAGCCTATGACCTGCCAGCCCCTGCACGCGAGATGAAAATCCGGGCAAGGAAGACGGTGTGGTCCTTGCTGACGGGGGCGGCCGGGTGATGAAAAAGGCCCCGCCGGTCCGGGCGGGGCCTTGTCGATGGCGCGGGGGCCGGGCTGATCAGACGATGGTGGCCTCGGTCGCGGCGCGAAGGTCCTCCTCGGTCACGCCATCGGCCAGTTGCACGATCTTCAACCCGCCCGGCACCACGTCCAGCACGCCCAGATTGGTGATGATGCGGTCCACCACGCCCTTGCCGGTCAGCGGCAGCGTGCATGCCCGCAGCACCTTCGATTCGCCATGCTTGTTGGTGTGGTCCATCACCACGACGACGCGGCCCACGCCGGCGACCAGATCCATGGCACCGCCCATGCCCTTCACCAGCTTGCCCGGAATCATCCAGTTCGCCAGATCGCCATTTTCGGCCACTTCCATCGCGCCCAGAATCGCCGCCGCGATCTTGCCGCCCCGGATCATGCCGAAGCTGGTGGCGCTGTCGAAATAGGAGGTGCGCGACAGTTCGGTGATGGTCTGCTTGCCGGCATTGATCAGGTCGGGGTCTTCCTCGCCCTCATAAGGAAACGGCCCCATGCCGAGCATGCCGTTTTCGGATTGCAGCGTGATATCCTTGTCGCCGACATAATTGGCCACCAGCGTCGGAATCCCGATGCCGAGGTTGACATACATGCCGTCTTCCAGTTCCTCGGCCGCGCGGGCGGCCATCTGATTGCGGTCCCAGCCAGCCATGTTATGCCTCCTCACGCTTGCGGGTGGTGCGCTGTTCGATGCGCTTTTCATGCGGACCCTGGATGATCCGGTGAACATAGATGCCCGGCAGGTGGATATGGTCGGGGTCAAGGCTGCCGCGCGGGACGATTTCCTCGACCTCGGCCACGCAGATACGCCCGCACATGGCGGCGGGCGGGTTGAAGTTGCGCGCGGTCTTGCGGAAGATCAGGTTGCCGGTATCGTCGGCCTTCCATGCCTTGACGATGGACAGATCAGCGACGATGCCGCGTTCGAGGATGTATTCCTCGCCGTCGAAGGTCTTGACCTCTTTGCCCTCGGCGATGACGGTGCCCACGCCGGTTTTCGTATAGAAACCCGGAATGCCCGCGCCGCCCGCGCGCATGCGTTCGGCAAGCGTGCCTTGCGGGTTGAATTCCAGTTCCAGTTCGCCGCTCAGATATTGACGCATGAATTCCGCGTTCTCACCCACGTAAGAGGACTGCATCTTCCTGATCTGCTTGCTGTCCAGCAGCTTGCCCAGACCGAACCCGTCCACGCCGCAATTGTTGCTGGCAATGGTCAGGTTCTTGACGCCGCTTTTCACAAGCGCGTCGATCAGCAGTTCGGGGATGCCGCACAGGCCGAAGCCGCCAGCCGCGATATGCATGCCGTCGAACAGCAGGCCGTCCAGGGCGGCATCCGCGTCGGGATAGATTTTTTTCATCATTTCCTCCGCAATGGTTAAGCGCTTGTCGCAACGGGTCGGCGCGCTGTCAATCGGCAGTCAGGATTCCGGCGATCTCGGCGGCGGTGAAGGCGGCGATGATCTCGGGGCGCTTGTCGGCGGAAAAGCCGGCCCCGATGGGGCAGGTCAGCCCGGTCGTGTCGATATCGGCGGCGCGGGCTTCGCGTTCGAAGCGGGCGCGTTTGGTGGCGCTGCCGATCAGCCCGACATAGGCGGCATCGCCGCGGCGAAGGGCCTCGGCCGCAAGCAGGAAATCAAGGCCGTGGTCATGGGTCATGATGACGAAGGCGGCAGCCGGGCGGGCGGCGCGGATCTCGGCCTCGGGGATCGGGGTCAGGCGGGTGGGCGCGCCCTGTGCGCGGGCAAGCTGATCGGCGCGGGTGTCGATCAGCGTGATATCGAAAGGCAGGGGCGCCATGATCTGCGCAAGCGCCCGCCCGACATGGCCCGCCCCGAAGATCAGCACCTGCGGCAAGGGGGGCGGGGTTTTGGGGGGCTTGCGCTCAAGCGTCACCTGAACCCGCCCGCCGCAGCATTGCCCGCTTTCGGGGCCAAGCGTGAATTCCATCACCGCATGGGTTTCGCCCAGGGCGATCATCTTGCGGGCGCGCGCGATGGCGTCGAATTCCAGCCTGCCGCCGCCGATGGTGCCGGTCTCGTCCCGCGCGGTCACGACCATCTCGGCCCCGGTTTCGCGCGGGGTCGAGCCGGATGTTTTCGTCACGCGCAGGCGGATCATCGGCCGCTCCCTGATTGCCGGAGGGCAGAGCATAGCGTGGACGCCGCGCCATGGAAAAGGGGGGCGGCGGCGGGTTGGCCCGATATGCCCGGCCCCTGTGCTGCCTGGAATGCCGGGCTATGCGTATCCGGGCAAGGAAGCAGCCGCAAACGGGGCTTCGAAGACCCTGCTGCGCGGCGCAAGGGGATCGGCATTGGCCGCCAGTGTAGCGGGCATGCCGGGCGTGGACCGGGCGGCGCGTCCTGGGCGCAGGGGCTGGCCGAAAGGCCGCCCTGCCGCGCCCCATAGGGTGGCGGGCATCAGGGCCGGGGGCGCGTCATCCTGTGCTGCCGGTCGGCGCGGTCTTCGCTGCCGGGGCCTTTCTGGCGGTCGCCTTCTTCGCGGCGGGCTTTTTTGCTGCCGGCTTCTTCGTCGCGGCTTTCCTGGCGGGTTTTTCGCCTTCGGCCTTGGTGGCCTTCTTTGCGGCAGGTTTTTTCGCTGCTTTCCCCGGCGCTTTCGCAGCCTTGGCAGCGATCAGTTCAAGCGCCTTTTCCAGCGTGATATCAGCCGGTTCCAGATCGCGCGGCAGGGTCGCGTTGATCTTTTCCCATTTCACATAAGGCCCGAAACGCCCGCTCATCACCGCGATCCTGCCGCCATCGGGGTGATCGCCCAGCTCCTTCAGCGGGGCCACCGCCGCCGCGCGCCCACGCATGGGTTTCTGGGCCAGCACCTCGACCGCGCGGTTCATGCCGATGGTGAAAACTTCATCGACATCGGGAAGGTTGGCGTATTTCGCGCCATGCTTGACATAGGGGCCATAGCGGCCGATCCCGGCCTCGACCAATTCGCCATCCTCGGGGTGGGGGCCGACGGGGCGGGGCAGGGCCAGCAGGGCAAGCGCGCGTTCCAGATCAAGACTGGCCGGGTCCCAGCCCTTGGGGATGCTGGCGCGGGGGGGCTTGGGGGTGTCCCCGGTCGGCTCGCCACGCTGCACATAGGGGCCGAAACGGCCGTTTTTCAGGCTGATTTCGTCTTCGCCGTCGATGCCAAGCACGCGGTCGCCGATCGCGTCCTCGCCATCCGGGGCGGAAAGCGGGCGGGTATAGCGGCATTCGGGATAGCGCCCGCAGCCGATGAAGGCCCCGCCGGACCGCGCGGTTTTCAGGTTCAGCCGCCCCTGATGGCACAAGGGGCATTCACGCGGATCGCCGCCATCGGCGCGCGGCGGGTAAAGATGCGGTGCCAGCGCATCGTCGATAGCGGTCAGCACCTCGGATATCCGAAGCTCCGACGTGCCGCTGAGCGCATCAGAGAAATCACGCCAGAAACGGCGCAAAACCTCACGGTAGGCGCGATTGCCCGAACTGATGTCGTCTAGCTCGGTCTCCATGTTGGCGGTGAAATCGTAAGAGACGTAGCGCGGGAAATACTTGACCAGAAAGGCCGTGACCAGACGGCCTTTATCTTCCGGGATCAGGCGGTTCTTGTCCTTGCGCACATAGTCGCGGTCCTGAATCGTGGTCACGATGCTGGCATAGGTGGATGGCCGCCCGATGCCCAGTTCCTCCATCCGCTTGACCAGTGTGGCTTCGGTGTAGCGCGCAGGGGGCTGGGTGAAATGCTGGCGCGCGGCGGATGTGGCGTGATCGTCGATCAGCGTGCCTTCCTCGGCCGCGAAAGCGGCCAGCTTGCGGGCCGGCTCGCCCTCATGGATCAGGGGCAGGCGCTTGCCGTCCTCATCCTCGTCATCGTCGCGGCCCTGATCGTAGATGGCCAGAAAGCCGTCGAAGATCATCACCTG
>JAUNTV010000191.1:2839-5810 GCA_030538515.1 Paracoccus sp. (in: a-proteobacteria) | reverse complement strand
AGGCCGGGGCGCGACCCCGGCGATCTCATCGCGCAGATGCGTCATCAATTCACGACATTGCTCAGCGAATTGGCCGTGCCAACGCTGCCGGTGATCGCGCCAAGGATCTTCTGCCAGCGAACATAGGGCGCTTCGGTCACGTAAAGCGTGTCGCCGTCGCGGATCAGGAAGTCGCGGGCCAGAAACAGCCCGCCCGGCCGCGTCAGATCCAGCACATAGACCATGCGCTGCGTGCCGCTGACCCGCTGACCAAGCACGGCCGAGGCGACTTGCGCGGGTTCGTCACGCAGCACGAACACCCCGGTCGGATCGGCGGTGGCCGAAGACAGGCCGCCGACCATGGCCACGGCCTCGATCGCGCTGACCTGCTCATTGCCGAGCGGCACCTTGGTCTGGCCGCCAAGCGCGCCAAGCGCGGTGAAGTTGCGCTGATCCTCCTCGACCAGAATGACATCGCCCGGACGCAGCGCGATATCATAGCTGGGGTTGAAATAAAGATCCGAAAGCCAGACCTTGCCGGTCTCGCGCCCGCGCTTGACGGTGATCACCGCGACCTCGGGTTCGATGGCGACGCCGCCAGCCTTGGCGAGCATGGCCGAAAGCGTGCGGGTCGGGCGCTCGATCGGGTAGACGCCCTGACCGAAGACCTTGCCCATGATCGAGACCGTCGCCCCGTCGCCCGCCACCCGCGTCACCGTGACCTGCGGGTCGGGGGTCTGGCTGGACAGTCGCTGGGTGATGATCGCGCGCAGCTGCTCGGGCGTGTTGCCCGCCGCGCGCACCCGGCCCGCATAGGGCACGAAGATATAGCCCTGACTGTCGACCTGAAGCTGCTGCAACTGGGTCGAGCTTTGGCCAAGCCCGGTCAAGAGCCCGTCATCGACGTTTTCCCAGACCATCAGCCCCAGCGTATCGCCGGGGCGGATCTCGTCGGCGCCGACGGTGCCGGCGCGCTGGAACTCGCCGCTGAAACCATAGGCGGGGGTGAAATTCGCCGTCCGGTTGACGTGGTTGGTCACATAGACGATATGCGCATCCCCGCCCTGCTCGATCCCGCTGGACATGATCTCGGTCTTGTTCGGGCCCGAGCGCGGCAGCGCGCAGGCCGAAAGCGCGACAAGCGCCGTCAGCATCAGGATCAGCGGCGCGCGCATACCGGACATGCGGATGGATCTGGAAAGGATGAGGTTCAAGGGTCGCTCCTGCTTCTTGCCTGATGTGCCGGCCTTTCCGGGCAAACTAGCGCGCGATGCCGGGCTTTGCCACAAGGCATTGCAATTCAGCGCGAATCCGCGCCGGGCTGGTGGCGCATTTCCGCCCGTCCGCTGGCCAGGGCATCATAGGGGTCCAGCGCCGAAAGCATCATGTCCACCACCAGCCTGAGCGCCGGCGCACGCGAGCGCGCGGCGTAAAAACCCCCCGGAATCTGGCTGGTTTCAAGCAGATAGTCGCGATAGCGCTGATAGATCCGGGGCGGCGGGCGCGTCGGATGGCGGAAGAATTCGGCAAGCGATTGCTGGCTGACAAGCTGTGGCTTGTCGAACACGGCCCGCCCCATCGCCTTGACCGGCAGCCCCCGCCAGAGCGCTTGCTGCGCCGAGGTCGAATTCACCGTCACCACCGATCTTGCATGGCCCAGAAGCGGCGCAAGCTTGCCGCCGGGGATGTGATGGACGCGCCCCGAAAGCCCCAGTTCGGCGGCTTTCGTCAGAATGTCGCGCCGCTGGCGCGTGCGCCCGTCATCCAGCGGATGGGCCTTGAAAACCAGATGATGATGGTGCGGGGCATGGGCTGCGAAGGCCTCCAGCACTTCGGTGGTGAATTCGGACATGCTGGCGTAGTCGGAATGCGCGCGGAAGCTCGCGTCATGTTCAAGCTGCATCAGCACCAGCGAAAAGGGGTGCCCGCTGCGCCGGATGCGCGCCGTCATCAGCCGCTGCCCGGCGGCCAGAAAGGGCGCGACAAGCAGCCGGCGCAGGTTCAGCACGAATTCGCGCCAGACCGGGATATCGCGATGTGTGCGGTAGCCGGGAAAACGGTGATTCGCTGTCAGCATCAGGAAATGGTAAAGCGCGCCGTAGAATTTATGCTGGCGCATATCGCCCCAAAGCGCGGGCGGGCGCGGGATCTCGCTTTGGCGTCCGCGCAGCGCCGCGCGCATCTGCGCGGGCGAGATATCCATCAGGCGCGAAAAACCGTTCGAGCCGCCGCGTTCATAGGTGATCCAATAGGGCCGCAGATAACCTTCCTCGAAGACATGCAGGACCAGCCCGTGCTTTTCCGCCGCCGCGCGCGCCGCCGCATGAAGCGGGCGCACATCGCCATAAAGCACGATATCTGTTATGTTTTTTTCGGCGATGATGCGTTCCAGATGGGCGGGCCAGTCCTCGGGCGGGGCGCGATGCGCGATCAGATGGTCCCGGTCGCCCCAGAAGAAGGCATCCCCCGCATTGAAGGCCACGCGCCAGACCTCGGCCCCGGTATCGCCAAGAAGCCGGCCCAGACGGTGAAAAAACGGCCCATGCGGGCCTTGCAGCAACAGGAAAACCCGGTTCTCGGGCGACAGGCAGGCGGGATCACGGGGCGGGCAGGGCGGCAACATACGGGGCATCAAGGGCACTGGGCAACAAAAACAACGGCAGGTAATTTCGCAGGTTCGCGCCGTGTTGAAAAGGCCCCTCCGGGGCAATAGCTTAACGGGCAGGGTCGGCAGGGCCCGCGATTATCGTCAGGAGGCGGCATGTTCACAGGCATCATCACGGATATCGGCACCGTTCGCGCGGTCGAACAGCGCGGCGACCTGCGCGCGCGTATCGGCACCGGCTATGATATGGCGGGGGTGGATATCGGGGCCTCGATCGCCTGTGACGGCGTTTGTCTGACCGTGGTGGGCAAGGGGGCGGACTGGTTCGACGTGGATATCTCGGCCGAGACCATATCAAAGACCAGTATCGGGCATAATCAATGGTCC
>JAUNTV010000191.1:0-2829 GCA_030538515.1 Paracoccus sp. (in: a-proteobacteria) | reverse complement strand
CGCCTCAATCTGGAACGCGCGCTGCGCCTTGGTGATGAGCTGGGCGGGCATATCGTCTCGGGCCATGTCGACGGGGTGGCCGAACTGATCGCCATGGCGGATGAAGGCGACAGCCTGCGCCTGACGTTCGAGGCACCGGCCGAACTGGCCCGTTTCATCGCGCCGAAAGGCTCGGTCGCGCTCAACGGCACCTCGCTGACCGTGAACGAGGTCGACGGCAACCGCTTCGGCATCAATCTGATCCCGCATACGCAGGAGGTGACGACCTGGGGCGCGGCGCAGCCCGGCGACCGCGTGAACCTGGAAATCGACACCCTTGCCCGCTATGTCGCGCGGCTGGCCGAGGCCGGATAAGCATCCCAAAGGCCGGATTTCCGCCTGACCCGAAGGCCCGCCGCATCAGATCCCCAGATAGGCCTCGCGGATGCGGGGGTCGGCGATCAGCGCTTCGGCCGGGCCTTCCATGGTGATCTGCCCGGTTTCCATCACATAGCCGCGATCCGCGATCTTCAGCGCGCCGAAGGCGTTCTGTTCGACCAGAAGCACCGTCACATTCAGCGCCTTGAGCCCTGAAATCACATCGAAAATCTGCTGCACCAGAAGCGGTGCCAGCCCCATCGACGGCTCATCAAGCAAAAGACAGCCTGGCCGGCCCATCAGCGCACGCGCAATCGCCAGCATCTGCTGCTGCCCGCCCGACAGCCCGCCCGCCGCCAGATTGCGCTTTTCGCGCAGGATCGGGAACATCTGGAAGGCGTCCTCCATATCGCGATCCACCCGGTCGTCGGTGTAAAGGAAGGCCCCGAGGCGCAGGTTTTCCTCGACCGTCAGATTGGTGAAGATCTGGCGGCCTTCGGGCGATTGCGTGATGCCGCGCCGGATGCGGCGGAAGGCGGGGACGGTTGTGATCGCCTCGCCCCGGAACCGGATTTCCCCGCCCGAGACCGGCTGCGTGCCGGAAATGCAGCGCAGAAGCGTGGTCTTGCCCGCGCCATTGGCACCGACCACGGTGACGATCTCGCCCGATTGCACGTTCAGGCTGACACCGTGCAGCACCTCGATCCGGCCATAGCGGGAACGCAAGTCGCGGATATCAAGCATGGGCGGCCTCGCTGGCGGCATCGGTGCCCAGATAGGCGGCGATCACGGCGGGATTGCGGCTGACGGTGGTGGGGTCGCCCTCGGCGATCTTTTCGCCATGGTCCAGCACGACGATATGGTTCGAGATACGCATCACCATCTTCATGTCATGTTCCACCAGCAGGATCGCCACGCCGGATGCCGCGACCTCGGCGATCATCTGGTCGATTTCCTCGGTCTCGACGGCATTGCAGCCCGCCGCGGGTTCATCCAGCAGCAGCACGCGGGGCGAAAGCGCCAGCGCGCGCGCGATCTCCAGCCGCTTGAGGCGGCCGTAGGACAGATTCCCGGCCTCGGTCCCGGCTGCGCGTTCAAGGCCCACGCGGGCAAGGATTTCCATCGCGCCCGTCCGCGCGGCCGCCGCCCGCCTGCGCGATCCGGGCAGGCGCAGAAGATCGGCCAGAAGGCTGCCCGATTCCGTCAGGTGATAGCCCGCGATCGCGTTTTCCAGCACGGTCATGTTCTGGAAGATCTGAAGGTTCTGGAAGGTCCGCGACATGCCGCGCCGCGCCAGAAGATCGGGGCGCATCGCGGTCACGTCCTCGCCCTCCAGCAGGACGCGGCCGGTGCCGGGGCGGTAGACGCCTGAAATCATGTTGAAAAGCGTCGTCTTGCCCGCGCCGTTGGGGCCGATCACCGACAGGATCTCGCCCGGTTTGACATTGAAGCTGACATCATGGACCGCGCGCAGCCCGCCGAAGGTGATGCCCAGGTTTTCGACCGAAAGGATCGTGCTCATTCGTCTTTCCCCCGGATGCGGCGCAGGATCGAGGGCAGAAGCCCCTCGCGCATGAAGATCATCACCAGCATCATGATGAGACCAAGCAGAAGCTGTTCATATTCGGCGAAGGCGGTCAGGACCTGCGGCAGAAGCGTCAGGATCGCCGCCCCGAAAATCGCGCCCAGAACCGATCCGGCACCCCCCAGAACCGTCATCGTGACCCATTCGATCGAGTGCATGTAGCCCGCCACATCCGGTGTCACGAACTGGTTCTGAAGCGCCACCAGAGACCCCGCGACCGAGGCATAGACCGCCGAGATCACAAAGGCTTGCAGCTTGTATCTGGCAACATCCACGCCCACCGTGCGCGCCGCCACTTCCGAGCCATGCACCGCCATCAGCGCGCGGCCCGTGGGGCTGTCCTTCAGGTTCAGCGCCAGCCAGACGCCCGCCAGCATGATGATGCCGCAAAGCCAATACCAGAATTCGGAATTGCGCAGGTCGATGCCGATGGATTTCGCCATCCCGCGCAGGCCGGAATCGGGCACGGCCATGCCATCGGGGCCACCGGTCAGCCTGACCTCGTTGGTAAGCACCATATAGACCAGAATGCCGAAACCAAGCGTGGCCACGGCCAGATAATAGCCCTTGAGCCGCAGGATCGGGCGGCCCACCAGCCAGGCCAGCACGCCCGAGATCGCAGCCCCCAGAAGCGCCGCCAGCACCGGGGGCACGCCCCAGTGGATCGGCATCAGCGCGCAGCTATAGGCCCCGATGCCCGCGAAACCGGCGTGTCCAAGGCTGATCTGCCCGGCATAGCCGATCAGGATCACCATGCCGGTCACGGCCAGCCCGTTGATGAAGATCAGCGCGCCGATCCGGTAATAGAAGGCCGAGGGGAACAGCACGGGCGCCAGCCCCATCAGCAGGATCAGGCTTAGCAATGTCGCGGTTTTGCTGTTCATGCG
>JAUNTV010000190.1 GCA_030538515.1 Paracoccus sp. (in: a-proteobacteria) | reverse complement strand
AAGGCCCAGAACATAGCTTGCGCGGATGAAAAGATAGCTGGCGGCCTCGATCCGGTATCCACGCTCAAGGGCAATGTCATAAGACGCCCGGATTTCGCGGCGCAGGCTTTCGGGATGCTCGATGAAATATTCTTCGGTAAGTGCCTTCTCGACCCGGTCCAGAAACTGCTCGCGCCGCCAAAGGCGCATCATGGACAGATCTTCCGTGGTCAACCGGATCGGCATGGTATCGGGGATGCGTTGCGCAGCCGCGCGAACCCCTTGTCCACCGGCCAGCCCGAATGCAGCACGAAACATGCGAGGGTCCAGCAACCTTCGCGCAGGGCTGGTCGGGGCCAAAGGCCAACGCGGCAGGCCCATCAGGTAGCGCGGCTCCCAGAAGCGGAAATAATACCACTTGCCGCGCGCATCAGCTATGCGGATTGAAGCGGCGCAAATGCGCCCATACCGTTCCGAAATCCGCCTTCGGGTGCAAAAAGATGGCCGCTTCAAGATGATAGGCGTGCCGGGTCGTCATGCTGGCTGACAGACCGGGATCGTGGGTAAGCAGAAGCCGCGTCAGCGGGGATGTCGCATCAAGTTCGACCAGATAGGGGGCGGTATCTTCGAATTTCTGCGCGGCCTCGCCCGCGAACAGATTGCGCGAAAGCGCGTCATGGCCGTCCAGCACCTGCGCGCCCTGGGCGAATTTCGCCATGTCGACAACCGCCAGAACCTTCTGAGCTTCCGGGAACAGGACGGGGCGCAGCGGATCGGGCACCGCCAATGGCGAAGCCACGCCGAACTGACGGTCAAGCGGCACGACCGGGGCAATGTCGCTGAACACGATCGGTGGATCACCTTCCCCCTTGTCCGGGAGGTTTACCGGAGGTTCTGGAAGGGTCCGGGCTGGAACATACCTGCCTTTATTCAGGCAGCGCCGCACGCGATCATGGTGCCTCGGCACCATGGCTGCTGCGGTTGAGCGCCGATCATGCGCTGACCCGATCCCTGCAAAATACCAGACGCGCAGATCCGCTTGGCTGGCTGGCGGCGCCAGGGCTTCTGATGCGCAGCCCCCTCCGCCTGGAGGGGCTGCGCCGTCACTTCCGGCGCTTTACCATGCTCTATGATCAGACGACGCGAAAGCGGCAATACTTCCGCTTTTATGATCCCCGCGTGTTTCGCACGGTCATCGTCAACGCCCGGCCCGAAATGGCGGCGCGTTTCATGCGTGGTATCCGCATGATTGCCTGCCCCGACAAGGATGGCCAGGCCCTGATCTTTGCGCGCCCGTGAAGGGCTGCGGCAGCGTCAATCATCGAAGGTGAGCGATGCCGTCAAAGGGCAGCGGTTCAGCCGCGCCAACGCCCTGCCCCTCGTCGCCCCTGCCGATCTGGCGGGGACCCATGCGCTGACGGCGATGCCGGGATGTTTCGCGTTCAGACCCAAGAGGCCCGTCCCGCCGCGTGATGCCATGCGCTTCGGCACCGCCGGGTCCGCTGCGGGGCGGGTTTACCGGGGCGTGCCCGGATCGGGCGCGACGAAGTTGACCGAGACCGGGGCCAGCCCCTCGGCCTCGCCTGTCAGGTGATCGCCCGGATGCACCGCCCCCACGCCCGAGGGCGTGCCGGTCATCATCAGATCGCCCGGTTCCAGATGGTAAAGCTGCGACAGGTTCGCCAGCAGCTCCGGCACGGACCAGACCATATCCGAAACCGCCGCGTCCTGGCGCAGATCCCCGTTCAGCAGCAGCCTGAGGCGCTGATCGCCGATCGGCCCGAAGGTGGCGGCGGGCGTGATCGGCCCGATGATCGCCGATTCCTCGACATCCTTGGCCATATCCCAGGGCAGGCGCATTGCCTTGGCGCGGGCCTGAAGGTCGCGGCGCGTCATATCCAGACCGACCGCATAACCATAGACCGCGCGGGCGGCCTGTTCGGGGGTGGCGTGGAACAGCGGGCCACCCAGGGCCACGCAGAACTCGACCTCGTAGTGATAATCCCGCGTGCCCGGCGGATAGGCGACCCTTTGGCCCGACGGCAGGAAGGACAGCGCCGATTTCGTAAAGAAAACAGGCTGCTCGCGGTCGATCTCGCTGCCCATCTCGGCGGCATGGGCGGCGTAATTGCGGCCCACGCAGAAGATGCGGCGCAGCGGAAAACGGGCCTTTTCGCCCTGCACATCCAGCATGGGCCATCGCGGCGGGGGAAACAGGGTCGGCATCATCGGGCCCTCGTTTTGATCAGACACGCGCCAGGAATTCGGTGACCGCGCGGCGCACGGGCCGGCCATCGGCGCGGGCTTCGGCGATGGTTCCGGCCAGATCGCGCAGGCTGATCTTGCGGATCAGATGCTTGACCGGCCCGATGGAGGCAGGACGCATCGACAGCCTGCGAATGCCCAGGGCGGCGAAGGTCAGCGCCTCGACCGGGCGGCCCGCATCCTCGCCACAGAAAGACAAGGGCACGCCCGCCTCATGGCAGCGCGCGATGATCTGATCCAGCAGCGCCAGAAACGGCTCGCTCAAGGTATCGTAGCGGCGCCGGACGCGCTCATTCTCGCGGTCGGCGGCAAAGAAGAACTGCTTGAGATCATTGCCGCCCACCGAAACGAAATCGCAGGACCGGAAGAAACCGACCGGCGCGAATGCCAGCGAGGGCGTTTCCAGCATGGTGCCCACGCGGATATCCAGCGGCATCGGATGGCCAAGGCGCTGCTCGCGGGCCAGTTCCTCCATCAGCATCTTCTTGGCCATCTCGAATTCGGCGGGCTCGGCGACGAAGGGGAACATCACCTGCAAGGGCCGACCCGCAGCCCCCCGGATCAGCGCCTGAAGCTGCATGCGCAGCACGCCGCGTTTCTCAAGCCCGACCCGGATCGCGCGCCAGCCCATGGCCGGGTTCGGCTCATCCTGCGGCTTCATATAGGGCAGCACCTTGTCCGAGCCGATATCGAGCGTGCGAAACACCACCGGGCGGCCATGCGCGGCTTCCAGCACGCGGGTATAGATCGCCGCCAGTTCCGACCGGCGCGGGATGCGGGGGCGGGTCAGGAATTGCAGTTCGGTGCGAAACAGGCCGACCCCTTCCGCGCCCGATGTCTCCATACTGGGCAGATCGGCCATCAGCCCGGCGTTCATGTAAAGCTCGACCTTCGTGCCGCAGGTCGAGACCGCCGGCAGATCGCGCAGGCCCGCATAGCGCTTCTGCGCCTCGGCCTGCATGGCGATCTTGTCGCGGAAGGCCGCCGATACGCTTTCCTCGGGCCGCAGATGGACAACGCCCACATCGCCATCGACAAGGATCGGATCGCCGTTGAGCGCCTCGGTCGTGATGCGCCCGGCATGGATCACAAGCGGGATAGCCAGCGCGCGCGCCACGATGGCGGCATGGCTGCCCACGCTGCCCTCTTCCAGCACCACGCCGCGCAGCTTGCGGCCATAATCCAGAAGCTCGGCCGGGCCGATATTGCGCGCCACCAGAACCGGGTTCTCGGGCATTTCCGCCCCGGTATCGCTGCCCTGCCCGGTCAGGATACGCAAAAGCCGGTTCGAAAGATCGTCAAGATCATGCAGACGGTCGCGCAGATAGGGGTCGGCGGCCATTTCCAGCCGGGCGCGGGCCTGACTTTGTTCCTTTTCGACGGCAGCCTCGGCGGACAGGCCAAGCTGGATATCCTCCTGCATGCGGCGCAGCCAGGATCGCGAATGCGCAAACAGCCGGTAAGCCTCCAGCACCTGCGCATGATCGCCGTCGCTGCCCATGTCGACCGCAGCCAGCATGGTATCGACACTGGCGCGCAGCGCCTCGACGCCCTCAAGCAGACGCTCGGCCTCGCGCACGGGGTCGTCGCCGACCGGATTTGTCACCACCACGCGCGGCTCATGCAGCCAGACGCGCCCCTCGGCCGCACCCTCCTGCCCGCTGGTGCCGCGAAAGAAGGTGGGGAAGCGATGGGCCTGCGGCAGACTGTCGCCGGCTTCGCCCTGAAAGGCGCCAAGCTCGGCCATCTCGGCCAGCACCATGGCGACCACTTCCAGCCCGTAGACGTCATCCTCGGTGAACTGGCGCGCCTCGCGCGATTGCACGACCAGCACGCCCAGCTTCTCGCCCACACGCTGGATCGGCACCCCCAGAAACGAGGGGTAAACTTCTTCGCCGGTCTCGGGCATGAAGCGGAAACCCGGCTCGGCGGGCGCATTGGCGGTATTCACATGCCGGCCCGTGCGCGCCACGCGGCCCACCAGCCCCTCACCCAGACGCAGCCGGGTCTTGTGCACGGATTCGGGCTTCAGCCCCTCGGTCGCGCAAAGCTCCAGCGTCTCGGCATCGCGGAACAGATAGACCGAACAGACCTCGGTGCCCATCGAATCGGCGATATGATGGGTGATCTCGTCCAGACGGTCCTGACTTTGCCCGCCCATCGCCAGCGTGTCGCGCAACCGCCTGAGAAGCCTGCGAGAATCTCTTTCGTTGCGAACCGCCATCTTTCCCCGCCATCCCGGCCCTGGGCCGGCCTTGCGCTATGCAGATTTTTCCAGATCGAAGGCATCATGCAGCGCCTGCACGGCCAGCTCCATGTATTTGCGATCGATAAGCACGGAAATCTTGATCTCCGAGGTCGAGATCACCTTGATGTTGATATTCTCATCCGCCAGCGCGCGGAACATGCGCGCGGCGACACCGGCATGGCTGCGCATGCCGATCCCCACCACGCTGACCTTGGCCACATCGGTATCGACGACCAGATCGTCATAACGGATATGCCCCGCCTCGCGGGCGTCCTGCATGGCCTTCTTGGCGCGCTCGACCTGATTGATCGGGCAGGAAAAGGTCATGTCGGTGACGGAACCGGGATGATCCTCGTAATCCTTTTCGGAAATATTCTGCACGATCATGTCGACATTCACGCCCGCCTCGGCCAGAGGCGCGAAAATGGCGGCCGAGATGCCGGGCCGGTCCTCGACCGTCACCAGCGTGACCTTGGCTTCATCGCGCGAGAAGGCGACGCCCGAAACGACTTTCGATTCCATGATTTCATCCTCATCGCAGACCAGGGTGCCCGAATTCTCGTCCGTATCCTCGAAAGAGGACAAGACCCTCAGGCGAACATTATAGCGCATCGCCAGCTCGACCGAGCGGGTTTGCAGAACCTTCGCCCCAAGACTGGCCAGTTCCAGCATTTCCTCGAACGCGATGCGGTCCAGCTTGCGCGCCTTCGAGGTGATGCGCGGATCGGTCGTATAAACCCCGTCCACATCGGTATAGATATCGCAGCGCTCGGCCCCGAAGGCGGCGGCAAAGGCCACGGCGGTGGTGTCGGACCCGCCCCGGCCAAGCGTGGTGATGCGCCCGTCCGCCGCGACGCCCTGAAAGCCCGCGACGACGGCGACGCGGAAGCCCTCGCGGAATTTCTGGTCGATATTGGCGCGCGGAATATCCACGAAACGCGCCGCCGAATGCTGCGCGGTGGTGTTGATCGGCACCTGCCAGCCCTGCCAGGACCGCGCGGGCACGCCCATCTCCTGAAGCGTCAGCGACATCAGCCCGGCAGTGACATTCTCGCCCGAAGAAACCACGGCGTCATATTCGCGCGCATCGAACAGGGGCGAGGTCTGCTCGACCCAGCCGACCAGTTCATTCGTCTTGCCCGACATGGCGCTGACGATGACGATCACATCATAGCCGCGCTCGACCTCGCGCCGGACCTTTTGGGCGGCATGTTTGATGCGCTCCAGATCGGCAACCGAGGTGCCGCCGAATTTCATCACCAGCAAGGGCATGCTGTCCCTCCATTATCCCGCCTGGGGGCGCTTTGAAAACCGGCACCTTCT